>JAJYDH010000441.1 GCA_021777685.1 Planctomycetota bacterium
AGAATAACGCCAGGGAGCTGACCGACGGCCTGCTCCGCTCCTGGGTCGACCGCCGCGAGCCGAGGCCGGCCGGATCGGTCGGAGCCCCCTTCGCCCTCTCGGCCGGCCCGGTGGGTGTGGCCCCCGTTCCCGGTGATGCCGCGCGGACCCCCCACCCTAACCCTCCCCCGCAAGGGGGGAGTGGACCAGAGAAGGGCGAAGATCGCTTGCTTCCGCCCCCCTCCCGCCTCGCGGGGGAGGTCGTGGCATCACCCGAATTCCCGTCCGCCCAGGACGACCTGCCCGAGTTCGCCGTTTGGGTCCTGGAGGCGGCCCGGTCGAGCCCGACCGGCTGGTTCGGCGACGCCAAGGTCTTCATCGCCCACGTCTGGCGGGCCTTCGAGCACGACCCGGCCATCCGGGGGCTGGGGATCGAGGGCTTCAAGGCCCGCCTGGTCGAGGCCCACCGGGCTCGGCTGCTCGAACTCGGCCGGGCCGACCTGGTCGAGGCGATGGACCCGGCCGACGTCCGCGAGTCGGCGACCCCCTACCTGAACGCGGTCTACCACTTCGTGCGAACCGAGGGCCAGCCCCGATGAGTCGGACGACCCGGCCGAATCCGAGCGACCTCCCGGCCCCCTCCGATCCCGCCCCGGTCGACCCGCGCGACCTGGTCTTCCGCTCGCCCGGGGGGCCGGACGTCTTCCACGCCGTGGCCCACTGGGACGAGGTCTGGCGGCCCGACCCGTTCGACGTGGAGACGATCCACGAGGAGGCCCGCGAGGTCTTCCGGGGGCTGGTCGCGCGGGCCTCGATGACCCCTCGGCCGACATCCGGCCGCATCCTGCTGCTCAAAGGGGAGTCGGGCTCGGGCAAGACGCACCTGATGCGGGCCTTCCGCAACTGGGCCCACGGCGGGCGCCGGGGGTATTGCGGGTACATGCAGATGACCTCGGCGGCCGACGACTACGGCCGGTACGTCCTGAACAACCTGATCGACTCGCTCAGCCGGACCTACTACGAGCCCCTGGGCGAGGCCACCGGCCTGAAGCGGCTCTCGACGGCCCTGGCCGAGTCGTCCCGGTTCGTCGCCGCCGAGCGGCTGGCGCAGCTCCGCGAGGACGAGATGGAGCCGAAGTGCCTGGCCAGGCTCGTCGACGCCCTGGCCGACCAGATCGTCGAGGACGAGCGGTTCAACGACGTCGACCTCGACCTGGTCCGGGCCCTGCTCTACCTCCAGCGCGACGACCCGAGGCTCCGGGGGCGGGTCCTCAAGTACCTCCGGTGCGAGGACCTCTCCCCCGCCGACCGCCAGGCCCTCGGCGGCCTGACGCCCCGGACCTACCCCGCCGCCGCCGAGCGGGTCGTCGCCCTCCTCGGCCAGCTCATGGGGTCGGTCGAGTCGGTCCCCTTGATCCTCTGCCTCGACCAGCTCGAAGGGATCTGGAACCTCGACGAGTACCCGAACCGGTTCCGACGGGCCATGTCCACCGTCTGCGACCTGGTCGAGCGCGTGCCCAGCTCGGTCGTGGTCATCTCCTGCCTGGAGGACTTCTACATCGGCCTGAGCGAGCACCTCGCCGCGCCGGCCAGGTTCCGGATCGAGCACGACCCGGCGCCGATCCAGCTCTCGGCCAAGCGCGAGCCGGCCGAGGTCCGGGAGCTCGTCAAGAAGCGGCTCGAAGCCCTCTACGAGCCGCAAGGGGTCGCGATCGACGAGGCCGATCCGACCTATCCGATCCCGGCCGGGATGCTGGCCGGCTGGACCGAGCTGCCGACCCGTCTGATCCTCGACCGGTGCCGCGAGTTCCGCGACGTGTGCATCGCCCGGGGGGCCGTCGTCGGGCCGATCGAAGGGCCGGGCCCGAACCTGCCCGAACCGACGCCGATCGACACCATCTCCCTCGAACAGCTCTGGAACGACTTCCGATCGGGGGCCGGCGTCCCGGCCCCGACCGACGATGCCGACCTCGCCTTCCTGCTGGCCGAGGCGATCGCGGCCTGCTCCGAGGAGGCCGGCCTCGGCCCTCAATACGTGACCGAGCCCCACGCGACGACGGTCAGCGTCGAGCGCCAGGCCGAGGACCAGTCGGTCGACCGGCTCCTGGTCGCCCTCTGCAACAAATCGGCCAAGGGGGGCGGGCTCGGCAAGCAGGTCGAGGAGGTCGAGCGGCGGACCAGCGCCGTCACGCCGGTCGTCATCCCGGTCATCGTCCGCTCGACCGAGTTCCCGACCAGCCCGAACGCCGTCGTCTCGAAGCAGATCGGTAAGCTGATCGCGCGAGGGGGCCGGCGGGTGGTCGTGGAGGACGCGGACTGGCGGGCGATGCAGGCGTTCCGGTCGTTCCGCCGGCAACACCGCGACGACCCGCACTTCTCGGCCTGGCTCGCCGGCGAGAATCCGCTGAGGCGGCTGGAGTCGCTCCGGAAGATCCTCGCCCTCGACGAGCCGACGGCCGCCAGGATGCCGGTCGTCCCGCCAGACGCCCGGCCGGCCGAGGTCGCGCCCGTGCCAGAAGCCGTCCCAACCCCGGCCGACGACGGGCCGATCGCCGTCGGGACGGCCGTCGGCATCCGGCCCGAGCGGGTGACGATCGCCCCGGCCGAGCTGACGATGCACGCCGCTTTCCTCGGCGGCTCGGGCAGCGGCAAGACGACGGTCGCGCTGTCGATCGTCGAGCAGTTGCTGGCCCGGGGAATCCCGGCGATCCTGATCGACCGGAAGGGGGACCTCTGCCGCTACGCCGACCCCGCCGCCTGGTCCGGCCCGGCCCTCGACGAGGCCACGAGGGGGCGCCGCGACGCGCTCCGGGAGCGGCTTGACGTCGCCGTCTTCACCCCCGGCCACCCCGAAGGCCGGCCGCTCTCGATCGCCGCCGTCCCGCCCGGCCTGGGCGGGATGAAGTCGTCCGAGCGGGAGAAGACCGCCCAGTATGCCGCCTCGGCCCTGGGCGGGATGATGAACTACAAGAACACCGGCAACGACCCCCGGATCGTGATCCTGGGCAAGGCGATGGACCTGCTCAGCCAGGCCGCTCCCGAGGGGGGAGTGACCCTGGCCGACTTGATCGGCTTCATCGACGACGCCGACCCGGCCCTGGTCAACGCCATCGGCCGGCTCGACCTGAAGCACTTCAAGAAGCTCGTCCAGGACCTGGAGACCATCCGCCACTCGCGCGGGGACCTGCTCGCCGCGCAGGGCGAGCCGCTCGACGCCGAGGCGCTGCTGGGCCTGGGCCGGCATGCGAGGGCGGGCAGGACCCGGCTGAGCATCATCAGCACCCGGTTGCTCGGCGCCGACCAGGACATCCGGTTCTGGGTCGCGCAGTTCTTGATGGAGATGGCCCGCTGGACCGGCCGGTCCCCATCGAAGGCCCTGCAAGCGGTCCTGCTATTCGACGAGGCCGACCTCTACCTGCCCGCCGTGGGCAAGCCGCCGACCAAGGAGCCGATGGAGAACCTGCTCAAGCGGGCCCGATCGGCCGGGGTCGGCCTGCTCCTGGCGACCCAGAGCCCCGGCGATTTCGACTACAAGTGCCGCGAGAACGTCCGGTCGTGGTTCCTGGGGCGGATCAAGGAGGACACGGCGCTGGCCAAGATGAAGCCCATGCTCAGCCAGTCCCGCGTCGACGTCGCCTCAAGGCTGCCGAACCAGGCGACCGGCGAGTTCCACCTCGTCCGCGAGGCCGGGACCGTCGCCTTCCGGGCCGATCGGTCGATCGTCTCCACCGAGCAGCTTCCGGAGGCGGAGATCCTCGCCCTCGCGAGGAAGACCCGGGACGCGAACTGACCCGGATCGCCGAGGCCGACCGGCCGGCGCCGGCGGACTTCACGGGGATTTCGCCCGGTCGTCATCACGGCCCCATCGTCGGGCGATAAGATCCCGTGACCTCACGCCCCGGCGCCCTCACGACCTCCTCAGGCGCCGGAACATCCCGGCCCCGCGTCTCCGGTCTCGCCCGGACGACGCGGGGGCCGGGCACGTCTTCTCCGGCGATCTCATCCTCACCCCGGTGATCGCGAATTCCCGCCTTTTCGACCATCCCGAGTCGCAAACGGCGGCGGGATGCGTAAAGTCTCCCATGATGACCCCGATTGCGAACCCCCGACACTCGACCGGGGTCTGTGGGGTCGAATGAGTGTCACCCTGGCTCGAAGGACCGGACGGACCACGGCCATGATCGTCGCACCGGATCGCACCCAGCTCGCCGAAGACCTCCGCCGGATGATGGACGAACTCTGCGCGCCCGAGCTGACCCTCGCCCGCGCCAGCGTCCTCCGTCCGCGAGTCCACCGGCTCCTGGACGCGATCCGGGAGGCCGGCGACGCGCCCCGGGCCGATCGGCTCGACGCGACCGGCCGGGCCGGGCGGAACTGAGCGATCAGCGCCGAGGGGGCACGTCCCAGAGCTTGACGGTGGCGTCCTTGCTCGCGGTGGCGATCGTCCGGCCGTCGGGCGAGAAGGCGACCCAGTCGATCGCGTCGGCGTGGCCGGCGAGGTCGGCGCGGAGGGTCCCGGCGGGCACGTCCCAGACCCGGAGCACCTCGTCGTCCCCTCCGGAGGCGAGGGCCTTGCCGTCGGGCGAGAAGGCCAGGTAGCGGGCCATCCCCGAGGGCCAGGCCAGCGTGACGATCGGCGAGGCCCCGGCGACGTCCCAGAGCGTCGCGTCGGCCCGGTCGGTCGAGGCGGCCAGGGTCTTCCCGTCGGGCGAGAAGGCCACCCGCGCCACCCGGCCCGAGGGCATCGGCAGCACGGCGACCCGCTCGCCGGTCGAGGCGTCCCAGAGCCGGACGTCCCCGCTGGCCCCGTCGGGCGACCCCGGAGCGGACTCCGTCCCGGCCTGGGGCTCGAAGGGGCTCCGCAGGATTTGAGCGGCGGCCCTGGTCCCCGAGGGAGTGGCGTCCGCCGGGGTCGGGAGCTTGCCGCCGCCGGTGGCCAGGAGCTTGCCGTCGGGCGAGAAGACGATCTGGTTCATCCCGCCGTCGTGGGTGAAACTCGCCCTGGTCTGGCCGGTCACGACGTCGAGGAACCTGACCAGGCCCGCCGCGTTCGCGGCCACGAGCGCCTTGCCATCGGGCGAGAACAGCACGACATCGACGCCCGCCTCGAGCGCCGCCAGCGAGGTCCTCGGCGCGAGCGTCTCGGCATCCCAGGTGTTGACGTGCCCCGCCCGGCTGGCCGTCGCCAGGGTCTTGCCGTCCGGGCTGTACGCCAGCGCCACGACCAGGTCGCGGTTGCCGGCGGTCGCCTTGCCGGCGATCGTCCCGCGTTCCTGCCCCGCGCCGAGGTCCCAGAGCTTCACCTCGTCATAAGGCTTCGACGCCGGGCCGGT
>JAJYDH010000442.1 GCA_021777685.1 Planctomycetota bacterium
CCGATCCCGCCGCCGACCCCGCCCACACCGCCGCCGACCCCGCCCACACCGCCGCCGACCCCGCCCACACCGCCGCCGACCCCGCCCACACCGCCGCCGATCCCGCCGAGGGCCGAGGCCCCGGCCGGGGCCCCGAACTGGCCGGCGGCGCCGATCGGCGCGATGCCGACCTTGAGGAACTTGTCGAGCTGGTTCTTGAAGGCGATGACGACCTGCGGATACGCCTGGTAGGCGGTCTGTTCGGTGGCGAAAGTCTGGGTCGTCCCGAACGCCAGGCTCGCCGCGACCACGCGGTCGAACTGGCCAGGGCGGACGGGGTCGGCGACGTACGGGTGGTTCGAGGCGTACTGGAACCCGGCGAAGATCGAGTTGGTGGTCGCCGCCTGGTTCGACGGGAATGATTGCCCGCCGATGCCGCCGATGCCGCCACCGACACCGCCCACACCGCCGCCCACACCGCCCACACCGCCCACGCCGCCGCCGGCGCCGCCCACACCGCCCCCGACCCCGGCGCCGCCGGTGGTCCCGCTGCCGCCGATGGGGGTGGTGAAGGGGTCGAAGACGTTGATCGGGTTCAGGGTGGCCTGGGGCACGAACTGGGCGATGATCCCGGCGACGGGCGTGCCGTGGCCGTCGGCGTTCAGGGCCAGGACATTGCCCGAGGTGAGGCCTCCGGCACCACCGACGCCTCCGGCACCACCGACGCCTCCGGCTCCTCCGGCTCCTCCGGCTCCTCCGGTCCCGGTGGTCGAAGTGCTGCCGTTCAGGCCGGCCGAGTAATCCACGTTGCCGGCGCCGTTGGGGATGGTGGTGCTGGTGCCGGTGGCGACCCGGCCCCGGAAGCTGGTGTTGGTGGCGTCGACGCCGGTGTCGATGACGTCCACGGCGCTGTTCTGGCCGTCGTAGGGGACGCCCAGGGTCCGCAGGTCATTCAGGCCGATGAGCGAGCCGGACGAGGCCCCGGCCAGGCTGGCGGTGGTCTTGAACTGCCAGATGCCGGCGTCGTCGGCGGCGTAGAGAGTGGTGCCGTCGGACGAGAAGCTGATGCTGAGCATCGAGTTGTTCAGGGAGCTGGGGCCGTAGGCGTTGGAGGTGTCGAAGCCCTGGGCGAAGGTCGAGACGCGGCCGAACTGGTCGATCCGGAGGATCCGGCCGCCGAAGCCGCCGTTGGTCGTGCCCGGCAGGAAGGTCGTGCCGGTGGTCGGGCCGGTCGGCGCCTGGATGATCGGGTTGCCGTTGGCGTCGACGCCGGAGATGCCGACGAGCTGGCTGCCCAGCCCCTGGATCGGGACGAGGACCGGGGTCGTGCTCGTCGCGCCGCTGGGGGGCGTGACGGCGACGGCCAGGCCGCTGGCGAGGTCGGCGACGAACAGGCTGCCGGCGTAGACCGGCGAGCCGAAGGTGTAGCCGCCGAAGTTACCGTTGCCGGTCCCGCCGCCGGTCGAGGAGATCGAGGTCGCCCCCGTGCCGATGCCCAGCCCGTTGGCGCTGACGTTGGTGCCGTTGTTCAGCGCCGTGGTGGTGCCGCCGGTGTTGGTCCCGCCGGTCCCGGTCGTCGTCCCGGGCGCCCCGGTCGTGGTCGAGGCGGTGGCCGGCAGGCCCTGCGAGAAGTAGCCGTACTGGTCGAAGGCGACGTCGTCGAACCGGCGGAAGTTGGTGCTGATGACCGGGTAGAGGTCGACGTTGGGGGTCGGATTGAGCTGGGTGTTGGCGAGCTGGTTGGGGTTGTTGCCCAGGTTGATCAGCAGGTCGCCGCCGAGCCCCTGGACGCCGCTGAGCCCCGGCGTGGCCGGGAACGGGTTGCCCGTCACCGGCGGGAAGGCGGGCACGCCGAAGTCGGCGAAGGTGCCGTAGACCAGCGACGCGTAATTCGTGTTGGCGGCCGTCAGGCCGGTCTGGATGCCGTAGGTCAGGCCGGTCTGCTTGACGCCCTGGGGGAAGGTCGTGCTGGAGATCTGCTGGCCGGGGGTGAACTGGTTCGAGTCGAAGTAGAGCGCCGCGAACTGGGTGTTGGTCTGGAGGTTGGTGGTCGGCGTGCTGATCGGCACGTTGCCCACCGGGACGACCGTGCCGGTCGAGGTGGTCACGGTGGTCGGGGCCCCCGTGCCGCCGTTGGAGACGGTCATCGCGGCGGCCCCGGAGGAAGACAGGAGCCCGCGGAGGTAGGTCTGCTGCTCGACCGGCGGGATCAGGATCGCCGTCGGGGAGAAGGTCAGCTTCGCGGCGCTGACGGAGTTGTCCGTGAAGGTGGTGAACGCCCCCATGAAGGTGCCGTCGGGGGCGATCCGGTAGATCGCGTTCTTGTTCGGGTCGGCCGAGTCGACCGAAGTCACGAACATCGACGGCCGGCCGTCGAAGTAGCCCTCGGGGTCGAAGGTGATGTCGTACCAGTTGGTCAGGCCGGTCTGCTGGCCCAGCCCATTGGCGGCGGTCGGCGAGGTCGGGTCGGTCTGCTTGATGACCGAGTTGAGGTCGAAGAAGATGGACGACTTGCCGGTCGCCGGGTCGACCCGGTAGATCACGCCAGGCTGGTTGATCGCGCCGTTGGTCGCGTTCTCCCCGGCCCCTCGCGAGATGGCGTAGATGTCGTTGCCGAACGAGCCGCCCGGCCCGGCCTTGATCCGGACGATGTCGCCGCCGAACGACGCCGAGGTCGTCAGCTCGGACACCGAGGTGACCGCCGCGGCCTCGGGGAAGCTGGCCAGGGCGTTGGTCGCCCCGGCCTGCAAGGGCAGCGTGTTGGAGAGCGAGACCGTCCCCAGGTTCGTCGTGGCCGTCTGGCCCGTCGTGATCGGGGTGTATGTGAGCGTCTGGGGCAGGACCGTCACGAACGGGGCCAGGAGCTGCCGCTGCTCCAGGGGAACGATCGTCTCGAGCCGGGCAACGCGAGGACGCCGATGAGCGGGGCCGCTCGCCCGGGGTCGGGAAGGGTGAGACATTCCATCATCTCCTAAGCCTAGACTCGTCCGTCCTGAACCGAGGCCGAGGTGCCCGGCGTCGTCAATATCGGCGCGACCGGCAGCCCCCGATGAGTCGAATCATCAGGTACTCTCCGCGCCACCGGGACGACCGGCGCCGTGGAAAGACTCGTCATAGTCTTCAGGATCGGAAAAAATCCGGCGGGAGATGACTGAAATGCGGGAAATGCGGGATGGACAGGTCGTGGCGGATCTCCCGGCGCGCGAGAGAGGGCGTCCCGGGACGCCATCGGCGGCCGGGACGCCCTCGGGTCGGACGCCGGATGGTCCTTACTCGACCACGCCCTGCGGGCCGGTCGTCCGGTGGGCGGCGGTGCCGCCGGCCCGCCGGCGGACGTCCAGCTCGATCGAGCCGAAGGTCCCCTCGTGCCGCTGGATCGTCATGCCCAGGGCCGTCAGCAGCCGCTTCGCCGTGTAGAAGTTCATCACGATCCGCTGGTTCGCCTTGACGTCCTGGCGGCCGGTGGCGAACGGCTGGGGATTCAGGCCGAAGTCGAGGATGACCTCCTCGGGAGTGGCCGTGACCCGGCAGAAGTTGGAATAGGAGGGCAGCGTGCCCGAGTCGTCGACGTGGACTTCGGTCTGCTGCTGGGGATTTTCGGCCGGGTTCTGCTCGCTCATCTCGATCTCCCTAAAGCTCGGCGATACGTCCGTGACGCCCGGACCTCGGGCGGAGGCCGGGCGGTCCGATCCGGCCGGGATGGCCGACGATCGGCGCCCGGCTCTCTTCGGGAGTATTGAGCAAGCGGTGTTTCCGATCAAGGGGTCTTTGCCCGCTCGCGGCGGGTAGCGGGTAGCGGAGATAACACCAGTCACGGTCTCTGGTCTTATCTACCCGCTACCCGCTGACTGCTACCCGCTCTTCGGAGACCAGCCGGTCGATCTCGGCGAAGGTCCGGCCCGAGGCGCCGTCCTGGGCGAGGACGTAGTCGCGGGCGACCGCACCCCGGGTTGCGGCCGACTCGGGGTCGTCGAGGTCCGCCAGCAGGGCCTCGGCCAGCCCCGAGGCGTCGGCGACCTCTCGGGCGCCGGCCCGGTCCAGGAGCTGCTCGACGACCTCGCGGAAGTTCGACGTGTGCGGCCCGAACAGGACCGCCGCGCCGAAGGCCGCCGGCTCCATCATGTTCTGGCCCCCTCGGCCGGGGATCAGGCTCCCGCCCACGAACGCGACGTCGGCCAGGCCCCAGACCGCCGACAGCTCGCCGATCGTGTCGACCAGGATCACCGGCGGGGCCTCGCCCGGCCTCCGGGGGGGCGGGGTCGCCCCCGCCTCGCTCCGGCGGACCACCCGCTCCCCCTGGCTCTCCAGCCACGACGCGACCCGGTCGAACCGCTCGGCGTGGCGGGGGACGAGCACCAGGCGGAGCGTCGGATGCGCCTTGCGGGCCGCCCGGTAGGCCGCCAGCGCCGCCTCTTCTTCCCCGTCCATCGTGCTCCCGGCCACGAAGACCAGCTCCGAGGGGGACAGCCCCAGCGCCCGGCGGAGCCCCAGGGTCTTCGAGTTCGACCGGTCGGTCTCCAGGCCGTCGAACTTGACCGAGCCCGTCACCCGGACCCGGCTCCGGGGCACGCCGAGGTCGACGAACCGGTCGGCATACTCGGCGTTCTGGGCCGCGACCGCGTCGATCCGGCGGAGGGTCGGGCCGAGCGGCCCCCGGAGTTTCCGGTATCCCTTGTGGCTCCGCTGGCTCAACCGGCCGTTGACGATCGCCACCCGGCCCCCCGCCTCCTTCGCCGACCGGACCAGGTTGGGCCAGAGTTCCAGCTCCACCAGCGCCAGGACCGTCGGCCGGACCCGGGCGACGGCCCGCCTCGTCGCCCACGAGAAGTCGAACGGGGCGTAGAAGGTGACGAGGTCGGGGTAGCTCTGCCGGGCCGTCGCCAGCCCGGTCCGGGTGGTCGTCGAGATCACCGCCTCCCAGCCCGGCCGGCGCCTGGCCAGCTCCTTGAGGATCGGCCTGAGGAGCAGGACCTCGCCGACGCTGACCGCGTGGAACCAGACGCACGGACGCTCGCCAATCCGGTACGGGGCCCGGCCGAGGAACTTCTCGCCCCAGCCCTCGCGGTACTTCCCCGCCCGGAGCGACCGGTAGAGCAGCAGCGGCGAGCAGGCCGCCAGGAGCGTCGCGTAGATCAAGTTGAGCAGACAGGGCATCGGGGAATCCTTTCCCGGACCTTCGATCGTCCTCGACCGCTTCTTCCCGGAGGGTAGGGGTTGCCCCAATACCGCTGAATGAGCCTAAACCTAGTTCGCGAAGGCATTTCTGGCTCCCTCTCCCTCTGGGAGAGGGTTGGGGTGAGGGG
>JAJYDH010000443.1 GCA_021777685.1 Planctomycetota bacterium
CGCAGCCGCCGCCTTGCGGGGCCATCGGCAGGGGACCGGCCTGGACGGAGGCGCCCCGGGCGGCGGCAGGGACGCTGAACTGCTTGACCAGCGCGGTCCCCTTGCACTTCGGGCAGTAGGGGACGTCGTTCGAGCCCCGGACCAGGGTCTCGAAGCTGTGCTCGCAGGGCTCGCAATGATATTCGTACATCGGCATGACAAGACATCCTGTTATGAATTTGGGATGCGGAAGCTTGCTCCCGCACTCCAAAAAGGGCGAGGTGCTCGGTATTCTGGTTCGTATACGGCCCGCTTGTCAACGCCGAGGGAGGCCCGCGCCATGAAGGTCCGCCCGCTGTCTCGCGAGGAGGTCCGGGGCGTCGATGCCCGGGCGCTCGAAGGCTTCAAGATGCCGACCGTCGTCCTGATGGAGAACGCCGGCCGGGGGGCGGCGGCGTGGTTGCGGGACCGGATCGGCCGGGACGAAGGGCGGGTGGTGATCGCCTGCGGGCCGGGCAACAACGGGGGCGACGGCGGCGTGGTCGCCCGCCACCTCGACGCCTGGGGCTTCGACGTCCTCGTCGCCTGGTTCGTCGACCCGGCCCGGCTCAAGGGGGACGCCGCGATCCAGCGCGACATCCTCGGAGCCTCGAAACTCGAAGCCATCGTCGTCGAGGCCGACGCCGAACCCGCCCGGATCGACGCCCTCTGGCAAGGGGCCGACTGGCTGGTCGACGGCCTGCTCGGGACCGGCGTGACCCGCCCGGTCGAGGGCCTCCTGGCCCGAGCGATCGCCTCGCTGAACCGCTCGAACGTCCCCATCCTCGCCCTCGACCTCCCCTCCGGCCTCGACGCCGACGCCGGCCGGCCCCTCGGCGACGCCGTCCGGGCCGCCGCCACGGCCACCTTCGTCGCCCCCAAGCTCGGGTTTTCCCAGGACGAAGCCAGGGCGTACACCGGCGAGGTCATCGTCGTCGACATCGGAGTCCCCCGCGCCCTGCTCGCCCCATACATCCAGACCGATTGAACGGTCATCCCGTATCGGCAAGGAGATTTTCCAAGACGAAGCCAATTTTGAGTGATCTACAGCATAAGTAAAGAGTTACGAAACATGACTTTGCAATACAAAGTCAATTGGTCGCCATCCCGTACGTCGGCCCTGCCGGGATATCATCGCGAATCGGCGTGAGGTCGAACACACTTTCTGGGATTGTTCATACGCCCGCTCGCGGAGGAACCGACCGGCCGTCACCCCCGCCCGCCCCGCCGATCGGCCCGCGGCGCCCGCTCCCTCCCCTCCCCCTTTATCGCCAGCAGGTCGCTCGTTCTCGTAGGGGACGCTCCGCGTCCCGTCCGCCCATCGGCAACATCGGGGGCACGGGACGCAAAGCGTCCCCTTACAAGACCTTTCGCGGCCCCGGAGCTTGCTCCGGACGCGACCGGCACCCGGGCCGTGGCCCGCGGAGCAAGCTCCTCGGTCAAAGCGGGAGCGAACTCCCGCACTCCAAAGCGGCCGGGACCCGCTCGCTCCAGCCCCGATCGGCGCGAATGACGACCGGTCGGCCCCGCCGGGAGAGGGGAAGACAATCGGCCCGCGAGCCCGTCGGATCATCCGACGGGCTCAGCTCCACTTCCGGGGGATGGCCATCTCGCGGACCTGCTTCTCGACCTCCAGGCCGTTCTGGGCGAGCGCCTCGCGGAAGGCTTCGAGGGCCTCGGAGGCCATGACGGCGGTCGGGTAGGTCAGCCAGCCCTCGAATCGGCCCTCCTCGACGCTCGAACACTTGTTCAGGGCGTGCTTGCGGACGCCCCGGGCCTTGAACGCCTCGCCGATCCTCTTGAGCGTCTTGGCGGCGAGCGGGAGCGTCGCGGCCTGCTCGGCCAGCTCGTGGACGGGCCAGGTGATGTGGAGCGAGCAGCTCAGGTTGCGGTCCTCGGGCTTCCTGGCGAACAGGTCGAGCGAGCACTCCAGCTCGAACCGGAGGATCAGCAGTTCGACGGCGACGATCCGGGCGACATCGGCCGCGGGCTCCCCGTCGTGCGACCTCGCGGCGCCCCCCCATCCCTTGAGGTTGATCGTCGAGTCGGGGTCCACCCCGGGCCTCGCCGAGGCCGAGGCTGAGGCCGACGCCTGGCCGGGGCCGAAGCCGTTGGTCCAGGTCGCCTTCGGCTGCGGCTCGGGCTCCGAAGTCGGGCGGGCGTGGGAGAAAGGGCCGGACGGCGGCGCGACCTCGTTGGAGGCCCGGTCGACGACCCGGGCGGTGGTGAGGATCTCGTAGGCCCTGGCCACCATCCGGAAGGCCCACTCGTCCCCCCCCTTGTCGGGGTGGTACTTGAGCGACTTCTGGTGGTAAGCGTCGCGGATCTCCCGGAGCGAGGCCCCCGAGGAGACGCCGAGGATCGTGTTGGGGTCGAACTGGAAGGAGTGCGTCATGATCGGAGATTCTCTAACCCGCCGGGCCTCGTCGGTCACGTCCCGGGCCATTGTATTCCGGGCCATCGAGGGCCGCGACGGGACATCCCGAGATCGTGCCAGCCCCGGGCCGGCCCTCAGCCGGCCGGCGGGGCCCGCCGCCCCAGCTTGCGGGCGACCGCCATGAGGTCGCCCCGGCCGGCGGGCGTGGCGACGTAACCGGCGAGGTAGGCCAGGGTCCCGACGCTCAGGTTCGCCAAAAATGGCAGGCTCCGGGCCAGGCCGGGCAGCGTCCCCGAAGGGTCGGGCGGGACGACGGACCGGAACGCCCAGCAGGCGACGACCAGCGCCAGGCCGCCGGCCAGGGGGGCGCTCAGGGTCCTGGCGAGGAACGTCGAATAGCGGATCTCCAGGACCCGGAACACGTAGACGCCCGGCACCAGCAGGTTCGACACCAGCGTCGTCAGGACCGTCCCCCAGATCACCCCCGAGACGCCCAGCCGCCGCGTCAGGTACCAGCTCAGCGGCAGGTTCAACACGGCGCCGACCAGGTTCGAGATCGCCACGACCTGGATCTTCCCCATCCCGATGGCCATCTGCACGACCACCGAGAGCACCAGCGGCAGCGTCGCCACCAGGAAGAGCTGGAGCAACGGGGCGTAAGGGGCGAACCGGGGGCCGACCCAGAGGCTCAAGAACGGCGCCGCGTAGATCCCCGCCAGGAGCGTCACCGGGGCCAGGAGCCCGACCAGGAGCCGGGTCCCGTCGTACTTGATCCGCTCCAGGCTCCCCTTGTCGCCGCCCACGGCCAGGCTGACCACCGCCGGCATCACCAGAAACGCCAGGGTCCAGCCCGTCTGGCGGATCTGGAGGAACGGCTTGCTGACGTTCTGGTAGACCGTCAGGAAGAATTCCGGGTTGTCGACGCGGAGGCCGTAGCCCAGGACCATCGTGTCGATCTTGTCGGCCAGGACCACGCTCCACTGCATCATGGCCATGTAGACGCTGATGTGCATCATCGCGGCGTAGTCCGACCGCCGGGCCCCGCCGAAGTGCGGCCGGTAGCCCAGATCCTTGACCATCACCCAGAGCGCCGGGCCGAGCGAGAGGCCGACCTGGATGGCCATCTGTCCGACCACGACCCACAAGAACGGAGCCCCGCTCCAGTAGCCGGCCCAGAGCAGGCCGAACCGGGCGACGACGATCGCCATCTCCAGCCGGGGGATGAACTCGTATCGCCTGGCCGCCTGGAGCACGCTGCCGACGACCGTCGACATCCCGAAGAACGGCGTCGTCACGATCTGGACCCAGATCAGGCTCACGACCAGCGGGTTCCGGAACTTCTCCGGCAGGAGCCCGCCGTGGGCGATCGCGGCCAGGATGGCCATCTGGATCAGGGCCACGGCGGCGTAGAAGTTCATCCCGCAGGCGATCGTCCGGTTCACGCCGTCGCGGTCGCCCCGGGTGTAGGCGTCGACCATCTGCTTCTGGAGCGCCGAGCCCATGCCGAATTCCAGGAGGAACTGGATGAACCCGAACCCCCAGGCGAACGTGTAGTCGCCGTTGGCGTCGAACCCGATGTACTTCTGCGTGAGCGGGATGCTCCAGAGGGCGATGACGACCTGGACCGGCGTCTTGAGCGCCAGCCAGACGGTCCCTCGCATGACTCGGCCGAGGATCGGCGGCGTGGGGGGAGAGGTCGAAGACGGCGGGGCTGCCAAGGTCACGGGATCCTTCCTCGGGGCTTCTCCTCAATGGTGCGCGGACCACACGCCCGACGGCCGCCATCATAGCCCGGGGCCGGAAATCTGGGTAGGCGAACCGAATCCCGGATGTGGCGAAGAATCCGGCCGAGGACCAGAAAGGTCGGCTGGATGCCCACACGACTTCCACCACTTCGAAAGGCGGCCGAGTCCGGTCAAGATCCGTCGCGATCCCGGGACGGCCGTGGTAAGGTGGATTCATGAGCCATGTACAACCGGACTCCGTTCTCGACCTGATGCTCGACCCTCCGAGCCGCTGCCTTGACGCGGCGTCGGCCCGGCGGCTCTTTGGATTGAGCATCGACCCCGTCGTTCAGGCTCGCGTCGATGTCCTCGCCGAGCGGGCCAATGAGGGGCTCCTCACGCCGGAAGAGCGGGCGGAATACGAAGCTTACATCAACGTCGATGACCTGATCTCGATCCTCAAGCTCAAGGCGATGCGCGACCCCGGGTTGAACGGCCCCTCCTGATGGATGCCGCCACACGAGAGCTTGTCCGTCGGCGGGCCGGAGGCCGATGCGAGTATTGCTTGCTCCGCCAGGAACAGAGCGGACTCTCGCATCACGTTGAACACATCGTCGCCAGGCAGCGTCGTCGCGCTCTTTCATCCTCGGAGGGAGGTCTGGACGGACCATTTCGAGTTCGTCGGGCCTCGGATCGTGGGCCTGACCCCCACCGGACGGGCCACGGTTCACGTACTCGCCATGAACGATGAGCGACGAGTTCGACGACGCGCGGAGCTTCTCGCGCGTGGAGAACTTCCTTAAAGCATCCGGATGGCAGAAGTCCACCCTTCAGATCTCCCCCACGGCCCGCTGGAGGCGGAAGGTGGCGAGGTTCTCGTCGTAGACGGCGTTGTAGAAGCCGTTGAGCGAAGTGATCCGCCGAGTCTCGGCGTCCAGGACCTCGGTATACGTCGCCAGTTGCTGGCGGTAGCGGTCGGTGATAACCTTGACGTTCTCCTCCGCCTGGATCACCGCGAACCGGGCGATCGGCACGCGCTGCTTGGCCTGCTGGAGGTCGAGCCACCTCGTCCGGATCTGGAGGGCGACGTCCTGCGCCAGGTCGGCCCGGCGCTTGCCTGCGGCGCGCTCCTGGGCGTTGAGCGAGGCGGCCTGGCGGCGG
>JAJYDH010000444.1 GCA_021777685.1 Planctomycetota bacterium
GGCGACCCCCACGACCTCTACGCCACCGACATGACCTTCCGGGTGGACCTGCCCGACGGCTATTACCGGGTCACACCGACCCTGGCGGGGAGCTATAACACGGTCACGGTGGATCTGCAAGGAGTCCCGGTCGACAGCCTGACGACGACGGGGGCCCCGGTGACGGCATCCTACGTCGTCGGGGTGAGCGGCGGCTACCTGACCCTCGAGCTGTCCGGCTCCGGCGGCACGGATGTCGCGATCGAATATCTGACGATCCTGCCCTTGCAATTCCAGTTCAACCCGGCGACGACATCCACGGGCGTCACGGCGGCCTATCAGTACACGCCCTATTCGCCTTACAGCACGGGGACGACATCGTCGGCGGGATTCGGGTTCGACTATAGCATCAATCAGAATGGCGACACCGGCGCCGTCTACGCGCAAGACTCGACGTTCCTGGTCGACCTTCCCGACGGCATCTACGACGTGACGCCGACGTTCGGAGACCCCGCCGGCAACTCGGACATCGCCGTCCAGGTCATCTTCCAGGGCGACTTGGGCGACCCGAATGCCCCGAACGTGCCCATCGCCGACATGGTCTGGACCGATGGCGGCCAGACCTTCTCCCCGACCTACCTGGTGACGGTCACCGACGGCGTGCTGAGGATGCGGTTCGAGACGGCCTACGGGAGCGCATACATTCACGCCCTGACGATCGTGCCGCGCCCCGAGCCGCTCTCGTTCCAATTCGGGCAGGGCGGCACGACACCCTCGGCGGGAAGCGACCTCGTGACCCAATTCACCGCCTACTCGACCGGGCTCGGTTACGGCCTCACCAACCCCCTCGTCGGAGTGAATGCCGACTCGAACGAGGTCTACGGCTCGACGCTGACGTTCCGGGTGGACCTCCCGGACGGATCTTACCGCGTCGCGCCGACCCTCGGCACTCAGGGGAGCGGATCGAGCGCGACGGTCCTCATCAATGGCGCAACGGCGGGCTCGCTCCAATCGACTTCCGGGCAGGTGAGCGGATCTTAAGTGGCGCCGGTCACCCAGGGCTACCTGATCCTGGAATTCATCGGGTCAGGCCCCGACACGCTGGTGAATTTGCGGGCCCTGACGATCCTGCCGTTGCAGTTCCTGCCCTATCCGGGTTCGCCGGCCGCGAATGCGGGCGTCACTCCGATTTACGGCTACACGGGCTACAACGCCGCGAGCGGCTACGGATTCTCGTCGAACTCCGTGAGTTTGAATAGCGTGCCGGGCTCGGCGTTCGCGGCGGACATGACGTTCCTCGTCGACCTGCCGGACGGCTTCTACGACGTCACGCCCACCATCGGCGGCGGCCTGACCAACCTCCAGGTCATCCTCCAGGGATCTCCAAACCATACCGATCAGGTCTCGACCCCTCAAAATCAAACCTTCTCCCAGACGTATCTTGTCGACGTGACCGACGGGCAGTTGTCGCTCCGGCTCCTGCCCTCGACCGGCCAGACGATTTACCTCTACTCGCTGACGATCGTGCCGCGGGCGTTCCCGCTGACGTTCCAGTTTGGCCCGGCCGGGTCGGCGGTCGCGCCCGGTTCGGACGCCATCAGCAACTACACAATCTACGATGCGCAGTCGCATTATGGATTCTCCGCTTCGACGCAGATGAACAGCCAGTCGGGCGAGGTCTACGCGTCCGACATGACGTTCCGGGAAGACCTCCCCAACGGGACCTATGTGGTCACGGCGACGCTGGCCGGGACCGGCAACTCGGCGGATATGGTCACGATCACCTTCGATGGCCTATCGGAGGGCTCCTTCGCGACCGGGACGGGCCCCGTGGTCGAATCCTTCGTCGCCGTCATCCAGAACGGCGGCATCACGATCGAATTTGCCGGCGGCAACGGGACTCATGTGAACTTCGCCGCCATCACCGGCCTGACGATCAAGCCGAAGGCGGTCGCGGATGACTTCGACGGCGACGGGAAGGCCGACCTGACCGTCTACGGGCAGATCGCCGGCACCAGCCTTTATGGATTCACGACCCTCACCTCGTCGTCCGATTACACGCAGTCCATCGTCTGGGACAATTCCGGCGCCGGGTTCGGCAACGACTACTCCATCCCGGTCATCGGCGATTATTTCGGGGAGGGCAAGCCCGCGTATGCCATCTGGTATCCGCTCAACAACGGCCTGATGCAGTTCCTCGCCGTCTCCTCGGTCAACCCGTCCGAGGTCATCAACGTGACCATGGGCCTGAGCACGGACCTCCCGGTCGTCGGCGACGTGGACGGCGACGGCAAGGCCGACTTCGGCGTCTTCGGCTATTATCCGGGACTCGGGTATCGCTACGACTTCCTCCTCTCCTCCCGGAATTTCGACGTCAGTCAGAGGTTCATCTACAGCAATACCCCCTACGGCTACGGGACCTCAACCTCAAGCCCGGTCGTCGGCGACTTCGATGGGACCGGCCGCGACGGCCTCGGTTACTACCAGCCGTCGAACGGCGGTGGGACGTTCATCTTCGTCAACTTCTCATTCCCGAGAGGTTCGGGATTTGTCACAACCGCGACCCCGACCGATTTCTTCGAAGTCAACTACAGCGGGCCGCCCGCCATCCCGATCGCGGTCAACTACGACGGGGACGGCATTTCGGATTTGGCGTTCTTCGGCGCCAATTCCGGCGGATATTACGGGTTCACGATCCTCACCTCCTCGACTCACTTCAACCAGAGCCGGTCCATTTATTTCGATTACAATGGCAACGGCTTCGGTTATTCCGCCTCGATCCCGACGATGGCCGATTACGAGGGGGACGGCATCGATGACTTCAGCGTCTACCAGCCCGACGGCAGCGGCAACGCGTACTTCTATCTGAATGACGGCACCGGGCAGGTGCTCGGGTCTATTCTCGGGGGAGCCGCCGATCTGCCCGTGAACGCGCCGGCCTGGATGCTCGCCGAGAAGGTTCGCGCCCAATAGAGCGGCCACGAGGGGTCGGATTTCGCGAAGAAGTGTGTTCGAATGCGCCCCAACTGAGCGATCATGAGAGGAGGTTGACGGCCTTCGCCGACTTCGCCTCCGCCGCGCGACCAGCTCAGCGACTTCAATCGGGAGCCGGTGAGCAAGTCGAAGCTGATTGATTGGCTTTGTGTTGGCGGGAACGGGTTGTCGACGGCCCGAGGATTGGCTTTGTCTTGGAGGTTCGATGAGTGGGCGGTAGTGTTCCGTTCCTGGGTCGGGGATGGTTGGGTTTGTCTTTTTCGAGGTACGGGACGAATAGCCGGGTTCGGTCTCTGAATTTCCGCGATCGATAGCGGCGTCGGAACCGATCGGCATCAACGAAGTCGGTGCATCCGCCGATAGCGGGGCCTCCACCAGCGGGCGTCGACCCGCCTCTCCAGCTCGTCGGGCGGCCTCGGCGCCGCCAGCCCGAGCCGGATCGCGTCGACCGCCACGGCGACGGCGATCTTCCGGGAGACGGCCTCGATCCCCTCCCAGGGCGGGAAGAGGCCGAGGTCGGGGTCGGACCGGCCGGGCGAGCTGTCGGCCAGCGACCTGGCCGCCGCCAGGAACATCGTGTCGACGACCCTCCGGGCGCCCGAGGCCACCACGCCCATCCCCACGCCGGGGAAGACATAAGCGTTGTTGCACTGCGAGATCCGGACCGTCCGGCCCCGGAACGAGACGTCGTCGAACGGGCTGCCGGTGGCGACCAGCGCCCGGCCGTCGGTCCAGGCGAGCAGGTCGGCCGGGGTCGCCTCGCTCCGCGAGGTCGGGTTTGACAGCGGCAGGATCGTCGGCCGGTCGACCAACCGGGCCATCGCCCGGACGGCCTCCTCGGCGAACGCCCCGGGCTGGCCCGAGGCCCCGATGAGCGTCGTCGGCCGGACCTGCTCGACGACCTCGACCAGCGGGATTTCCCCCGACTCGTCACGCCTCCAGCCCTGGACCCGCCCTCGGTGCTTCGCGAACCGCATCTGGAAGGGTCGCAGGCCCGGCGTGTCGTCCGTGAGCAGGCCGGGGCGGTCCACCAGCCAGATCCGTTCGAGGGCCAGGGGCTCGGTCAGCCCCTCGGCGACCATCGCCGCGACCAGGCCGTCGGCGATCCCCGACCCGGCCGATCCCGCGCCCAGGATCACGATCCGCTGCTCGGCCAGGGGGACCGAGGCGACCTCGCCGGCGGCCATCACGGCCGAGAGGGCGACGGCGGCCGTCCCCTGGATGTCGTCGTTGAACGAGCAGAGCCGGTCTCGGTAGCGGTCGAGGAGCCTCCGGGCGTTGGGCAGGGCGAAGTCCTCCCACTGGAGCAGGGCGTCGGGCAGGGCCTCCTGGACGGCCTGGACGAACGACTCGATGAAGTCGTCGTATTCCCGGCCCCGGAGCCGGGGATGTCGCCAGCCGAGGTAGAGCGGGTCGGCCAACGCCTCGGGGTTGTCGGTGCCGACGTCGAGCGTGATCGGCAGGGTCCGCGACGGGTCGATCCCGCCGCAGAGCGTGTACAGAGAGAGCTTGCCGACCGGGATGCCCATCCCCCCGACGCCCAGGTCGCCCAGGCCGAGGATGCGCTCGCCGTCGGTGACGACGATGATGTCGACCTCGCGGAACGGCCGGTTGGCCAGGATCGACCCGAGTTCGTCGCGACGCTCGGCCGAGAGGAACAGCCCCCGGGGGCGGCGGTAGATCCGGCTGAAGTGGCGGCACGCCTCGCCGACGACCGGGGTGTAGATCAGGGGCATCATCTCGGCGATGTGCTCGGACAGGAGCCGGTAGAAGAGGACCTCGTTGCGGTCCTGGAGGTCGCGGAGGTAGACGTGCTGCTGGAGGTCGGTCCTCTTCTCGCGGAAGTCGCGGTAGCGCCGCTCCAACTGCTCCTCGATCGAGCCGACGTGCGGCGGCAGGAGGCCGTGGAGGCCGAATTCGGCACGCTCGTCGTCCGTGAAGGCGCTCCCCTTGTTGAACATGGGGTTTTCGAGCAACGCCAGCCCGGACAGGGGGATCTTGAGGACTTCCTCCCCGGCCGGGCCGTCGGCATCCGCCGAGAAATCGTGCATGGGTCGTCCCGGGAGCGGTCGAAAACGGACACCGGGCCGATCGGCGGCCCGGCCTGACTCGACCCAAGGTTAGCGACCGTCCCGTCCGGGGGCAACGAGATCCGCCGACGACCCTCTTCCTGGCAAGGCGGGGTGCTGGGATGATGACTTCGACACCCGGCCCCAGGAAACCGCGATGCCCGACCTCCTCGACGCCCGCCGGACCCTCCTCGACGTCTTCGACTTCGACCGGTT
>JAJYDH010000445.1 GCA_021777685.1 Planctomycetota bacterium
CGCGACCGCGCCGTGCCGCCCGACCTCGTCCTGGGGGCCTCGGCCTACCGCCGCGAGTGCGTCGGCCTCCGGGTGCCCAAGGATATCTATATCCACATCTCGGGGATCGACCTGATCCGCGACGACCCGGGCGAATGGCTCGTCCTGGAGGACAACGGCCGGACCCCCTCGGGCGTCAGCTACGTCCTGAAGAACCGCCAGGTGATGAAGCAGGCGTTCCCGTCCCTCTTCGAGCAGTACAACGTCCGGGCGGTCGACGACTACGCCTCGAACCTCCTGGCGATGCTCCGCCACATCGCCCCCCCCGGCTCGGACGACCCGACGGTCGTCGTCCTCACCCCGGGCGTCTACAACTCGGCCTACTACGAGCACAGCTTCCTCGCCCGCCAGATGGGCGTCGAGCTGGTCGAGGGGCGCGACCTGTTCTTCGACTCCGGCCAGATCTTCATGAGGACCACCCAGGGGCCCCGGCGGGTCGACGTGATCTACCGGCGGGTCGACGACGACTTCCTCGACCCCCTCACCTTCCGGAGGGACAGCCAGCTCGGCGTCGCCGGCCTGATCGCCTCCTATCGGTCGGGGCAGATCGGCCTGGCCAACGCGCTGGGGACCGGCGTGGCCGACGACAAGGGGATCTACCCGTTCGTCCCCGACATTATCCGCTACTACCTCCGCGAGGACCCCATCCTGGGCAACATCGAGACCTTCCGGGCCTCGATCCCGGCGCAGAAGCAGCACATCCTGGCCAACCTGGACAAGCTGGTGGTCAAGCTCGTCGACGGCTCGGGCGGCTACGGGATGCTCATCGGCCCGCGCTCGACCGCCGAGCAGCGCGACGAGTTCGCCCGCCGGATCGAGGACAACCCCCGGGGGTACATCGCCCAGCCGACCATCTCCCTGAGCCAGCACCCGACGTATGTCGACGAGCACCTCGAAGGCCGGCACGTCGACCTCCGCCCGTTCATCCTCTACGGCGACGAGATCAAGGTCCTCGCCGGCGGCCTGACCCGCGTGGCGTTGCCCCGGGGGAGCCTGGTGGTCAACAGCTCGCAAGGGGGCGGCACCAAGGACACCTGGGTCCTCCGGGGGGCCCCGCCCTCGCCCGGCTCGATCAAGCCCGAGTCTCCCGCCCCGACGACCGAGGGGAGGCCCTGAGATGCTCAGCCGAGTCGCCGAAAACCTCTACTGGATCAGCCGGTACGTCGAGCGGGCCGAGAACGTCGCCCGGCTCCTCGACGTCGGGTTCCACCTGGAGCTGGACGCCTCGGGGCTGGCCGGTGATGTCGCCGGACAGGGGCCGATCGAGAGCGTCCTGACCATCCTCGCCTGCCGAGACTCGTTCGTGAAGGCCCACGGCGAGGAGAAGATGGACCGCGAGTCGGTCCTCCGGTTCCTCACCTTCGACCGCCAGAACAGCCACTCGATCCTGACCATGCTCGCCCGGGCCCGCGAGAACGCCCGGGGGACGCAGGAGACGCTCAGCGGCGAGGCCTGGAGCCAGGTCAACAAGCTCTACCTCTACCTGGGCAGCCCCCGCGCCCGTCGCCGGTTCGCCGCCAGCCCGTCGCGGTTCTTCGACGGGATCAAGCGGTCGTGCATCCTCTTCGACGGCCTGGTCGACGGCACCCTGCCCCGGACCGAGGTCTTCCACTTCCTCCAGCTCGGCCGCTACCTGGAGCGGGTCAACCAGATCAGCCGGATCTTGAACGTGAAGATCCACGGCCTCCGCGACGACGGCCCGATCGCCGAGCGGACGATGAGGGTCGTCCACTGGTCGAGCCTCCTGAGGAGCTGCTCGGCCTACGAGGCGTACCTCCGCGAGCATCACGACCAGATCGACCCCGAGGGGGTGGTCCGCTACCTCGTCCTCGACGCCGACTTCCCCCGGGCCATGCGGTTCTGCGTCGCCCGCTGCGTCGAGTCGCTCCGCGAGATCGCCGGCGGCGACGAGGACGAGTACCGCTCCGAGGCCGAACGCCAGCTCGGCCGGCTCGACAGCGAGCTGCGCTACATCGACGTCGGCGAGATCTTCGGCCGGGGCCTCAACTCCTTCCTCACCAGCATCCAGGACGCCTGCAACCGCGTGGGCGACGAGATCCGCCAGGCTTACTTCCTGACATGACCCGAGACTGCGGCAACGATCATCACCCCGGCGTCGGCGATCTTTCTGCCTCCCCTCTCCCTCCGGGAGAGGGGCCGGGGGTGAGGGGCGCCGCCTCACGAGCGAGGACCGATCGGGCTGGTTTCGACGCCCTCGGCAGTGCCACGCCCCTCACCCCAACCCTCTCCCAGAGGGAGAGGGAGCCGGAAATGCTTGCCAGCTCGCAGCCCGATGGCCCATCCCCACGGTAACGTAAACATAACGCGTCCCGCCCCGTAGCCATAAGGCGAGGTAACCATGCTCTTCCGGATCATCCACGAGACCAAGCTCTCGTACACGAGCCCCGTCGCCGAGACGGTCTTCGAGGTCCGCATGGCCCCGCCGACCGACGAGGACCAGACCAACCTGGGCTACCGGCTCCGGACCACGCCCCAGGCGACCGTGACCTCGTTCCGCGACGGGATGGGCAACCGCGTCGACCTGTTTAACGTGTCCAAGCCCTACAAGGAACTCGTGATCCTGGCCACCAGCTACGTCCGGACCCACCGCCGAGTCGGCATCGCCCGGCTCGACGGCGTGACCCGGCTGGGCGAGGGCCAGGTCGGGGTCGACGCGTATGAGCTGCTCTTCCCCAGCCCGCTGGTCGACCAGTGCCAGGCGCTCGACGACTTCGTGGCGACGCTGCCCCGCCCCGGCGACGCGACCTCGCCGATCGCCTACATCGAGTCGCTGATGGACGCCGTCCGAGGCCGGCTCAAGTTCGAGACGCAGGTCACCAAGGCCCGGACCCCGGTCAGCGAGGCCCTGGCGCTGGGCAAGGGGGTCTGCCAGGACTTCGCCCACCTGTTCATCGCCGCCTGCCGGGGCGTGGGCCTGCCCGCCCGGTACGTCAGCGGCTACGTGAACCACCCGGGAGAGATCGCCACCCACGCCTGGTGCCAGGTCTGGGGCGGCGACCGCGCCGGCTGGGTCGACGTCGACCCCACCACCCGCGAGTTCGTCGGCGACGACCACGTCGCCATCGCCTTCGGCCGGGATTACTCCGACGTCCCCCCCAACAAGGGGCTCTGGAAGGGCCGCGCCGAGGAGGCCATCGCCGTCTCCGTCAAGGTCGAGCCGATCGACCGGGTCCCGATGGAGTGGAACGAGTGGTCCCAGCCCGCCGCCCGCCAGGGGATGTTCCAGAGCCAGAGGATGGGCAACATGAGCCAGTCCCAGCGGATGGGCCGCTCTCCCTACCCCAACCAGCGGAGCTACACCGCCGGCCTCCACCAGCAGCAGGGCGAGCAGCAGCAGCAATGAAGCGGGCGGATGGATGACATCCGGATGCCCCTAATGACCGCCGATTCAATAACTTCCCGATTCGTGGGGGAAGCCTTTGGAGTGCGGGAGCTTGCTCCCGCTTTCCTGGAGGGAGCTTGCTCCCGGATCTGAGCGGCGTCCGCCGTCGGGAGCAAGCTCCCGGGGACAAAGCGGGAGCAAGCTCCCGCACTCCAAAGCGGGAAGTTGTTGAATCGGCGGTCCTAAACCGCCCGGAAGACGATCGGGCCGAACTCACGTCTTGGTCGATCGGCCGGCGGGATCGCTGCCGAGCAAGAATTCACCGACCGAGGTCTCGGAGTCAGAGTCGGTCCCGGCGGCCCTGGCGAAGCGGTCGGAGTCGCCCCCGCCGAGCGCGCAGGGGGCGAGGCCCATCGCCGTCGCGGCCAGGTACATGGTCTGATAGGCCGCCCCGACGTGCTTCAGGATCAGGGCGTAGGCGATCGACTCGTACTTCCAGGCCAGCCGGGCGAACCTCGCCGCCAGGATGATGAGCACCTGGACCCGATCGGGCGGGATGCCCGCGGAGGCCGCGCCGTCGCTCAAAAGGTGCTCGACCTCGGCCGTCCGGCCGGCGACCCGGCGCAGGCGGTGCGACCCGGCCTCGTAGCGGTAGAGGCCCGGTTCGAGCCCCCCGGCGCGGTTGATCGCGAGGTAGAACTCCAGCTCGTACAGGGCCCCGCCCGACGGGTAAGGGCGGTAGGCGAACTCCATCGTCAAGGGGCCGACGGGCGTCTCCACCTCGATCTCTCGGCGGCCCGTCACGCGGGCGACCCGGTAGAGGAACTCCCCGAGCTGTCGCGAGTCGATCGGCCGGTCGTCGTACTCGCGGATCGATCGCCGGGCCTCCACGACCGCCGAGAGCGGCGGGTCCTCGCGCCCCAGCCGCTCCAGGTCGGGCCGATCCAGCGCGATGGAGTCGCCCGCCGATTCCGGCCCGAGGGCGGGCGGGGGCGGATCGATCCCCGCGAACCGATAGGTGGCCCCGGAGGGCCCGTCCGTGCGCCCCTTGCGGCTCCGGGCGTGGAAGAGGAGGTCGTGGAATTCCCACGTTTTCAAGGAAGGCCCCTCTTCGGGGCCGTCCGGGCCGGCCTCGCCCACCATCCCGGCGCCGGCCATGAGCTTCAGGAGGGCGGCGACGGCGTCGGGGGCCAGCCCCTCGACCCGACTCGCCAGCTCGTCGGCGTCGCCCGGGGTCGCGAGCGCCCCGACGATCGACGCCGCCCTCGGGTCGTCGAACACCACCCGCGCATGGGCCCGGGGCGACTCCAGCACGGCCCCCCCGCCCGACCGCCGGAGGTACGCGAACCGGGAGAGGACGACCGGCCGGGCGAGGTCGACGGCCGCCGGCCCGGATGACGGGTCGGCCGAGGTCGGGATCAGGGAGGCGAGCTTCCGGCCGTCGACCCAGGCCGAGCGGACGATCCAGCCTCGAAGATCCAGCGACCGCAGGTGGTAATACCAGCCGGGAAGTCCCGAGGCGCCGTCGGCCTCGAAGATCGCCCCGGCCAGGCGGTCTTCCTCCTCGCCCGGGGCGTCGAGCCGCCCCAGCGCCGAGGCGAAGGCCGGGCTGGGCCGCCGGAAGGTCAGCCGCGAGCCGGGCCCCTCGACGCGGAGCGACCCGCCCTCGCCCGTCCCGAGGGAGACGCCCTCACGCCACGACAGCAGGACCGAAACGGCCATCGCGGCCCACCTTCTTCCTTCATCGAGGCCCGTTCAGGAACATTTAGGAGTGACGCAGTTGGTCCATCGGACGATCGTGCGATTGGAGTCTGGGCGATCTTCGTAGGGTGGGTCGAGCCTCGGGCGAGCCCCACCACGGATCGGGATGGTGG
>JAJYDH010000020.1 GCA_021777685.1 Planctomycetota bacterium
TGGCGGGCGTACTCGTCGGCGGTCTGGCCGGTCTTGTAGAGGATGCTCCAGCGGTCCTCGCGGCGGACGCCGCCGTCGCCCGGGCCGAAGCCATAGCCGGGGCCGCCGTTGCCGACCTTCGATCGCCGCTTGCCGGCCGCGATCCGCTCCCCTCGGGGCATGACGGCCGAGACGTCGACCTCGGCAAGCTCCTGGCCGGCCTCGGCCACGGTGTCGAGCATCGCGGCGGGGCGGGCCTCGACGACCGGCTGTTCGAACTCGCTGGCGTCCTCCTCGTTGTTCGAGGCGCGGTCGGACTGCTCGCCGCCGGCGACGTTGACCTCCTCGACGCTGGCGACCTTGCCGTCGGGCGTGCCCCCGCCGCCCCCGCTCACCTCGATCACCTGGATCGGCTGCGTCACCCTCGCCTGGTAGGCCGAGGTTGTCGCCGCGATGATCGACAGCCAGCCGAAGACCAGGAGCGCGCCCAGGACCACGGCCAGCAGGAGCGACGTCACGCGGTCGTAGGCCGACTCGCCGTAGATCCTGGCCGGGGCGGGCTCGCCGGGCGGCTCGACAGGGCCCCTGCTCATGGGGCCCTCCGGGCGGCGGGGGCCTCGTCGGCCGTCGCCGCGATCGGCCGGACGGCCTCGTACCAGGCCCTCCATCTGGCGATCGCCTCGTCCTTCTGCTCCGAGGTGGCCGAGGGGGGCGGGCCGAGCGGTTCGAGCTTCCGGGAGAGGAGCTGGAGCCCTTGCCTGGCCTCGGTGACAACCCCCTCGTCGGGGTCGCGAAGGGCCTCGATCAGCGGCAGGGCCGTCGCCAGGTCGCCGGTCCGGGCGAGCGACCAGGCCGCGACCCTCCGGACGCCCTGATCGGGGTCGGTGAGGAGCTTCTTGAACCGATCCTGGAAGGGCCGGAGGGCGTTCGGCCCCTCGGTCCGGTAGCGGGCGACCAGGCCGGCGAGCGCCGAGGCTGCGTCCTCGGCCCGGGGGTCTTCGAGCACGGCGAGCATCCCCTCGACCGCGCCGTCCATCGGCCGGGCGATGACGTGACCGCCGGCGACGGAGATCTGGCTCAGGTCCCTGGGCAAGCCCCGGCCGCCGATCAGGGTCCCCGCGCCGAGCCGGCGGAGCTGGATCTTCGTGATCGTCTTGGCCGTCGATTTCGTCAGGAAGAGCACCGCCCAGGCCGTGTTCGGGGTCTCGCCGAACGAGCCGGGGAAGCTGCCGTTGCCCAACTGCTTGGAAGCTAGGTAACTCCGGCCGTCGGCGTACCAGTCCCGCTTGCCGAGCGTCGTCTTGTCGGCCAGGGCCCCGATCCGCTCGATCCCGTAGAGGGCGTAGTTGGCCGACTGGCCGATGATGGCCGGGTTGCTCACGGTGAAATTCGCCGTGATGAACGCCATGCCCGACTGCACGGCCTGCGCGATCTGGCGGGGGGATGATGAGGGCGTGAATCGCCTCCTCTCCGCCTCCTGGTCCAGCGGGATCAGCAGAGGGTGGGCGACCCTCATCGCGGTCCGATAGGGGGCGAGCTGACGGTCGCAGATCAGGAGGCTGCTGACGGCCGCGGCGGACATCGCGACGGTCTCGGCGCCGCCGCCGTCCCTGTGATAGGTCCAGCCGCCCGTCGTCCCCTGCGTCCTCAGGTAGAACTGCGCGGCGCGGTCCCAGACGCCGGGCGGGATCGAGGCTCCCGAGTTCTCCGCCTCCCAGAGCCCGAGCAGCGCGTATTGCGTGATCGAGGTGTCTCCGAATTCTCGGCCCTGATAGTCCCACGACCCGCTGGGATTCTGCTTGCCCAGGAGGAACTGGGCCGCGGCCCCGATCTCGGCGCCGTGCGAGGAGGCGTCGAGGGTCGACAGCGCCAGGATCACGACGGCGGCCTCGTAGATCTCGACGCCGCTCCCCTTCTCCGGGACGTAGGTCGACTCCGAGAATCGTTTCTGGATCAGGCCGAGAGTCCGGACGATCGCCGGGTCGCTCGGCGGGACCTCGGCCTTGAGCAGGGCCAGGGCCGCCAGGGCCGCCTCGCCCGTGTTGCTGCTGTTGGACGCGGCGGCGGCCGGGCTCGACCGGAGGTACTGGACGCCCCGGGCCACGATCGGGTCCGCCTGCCCGCGAGCGGCCGGCGAGGCGACGGAGATCGCGAGGAGGACCGGGGCGACGGCCCACGGGTGGCGGATCATGCGAGCGGGGCCCATCGAGGCGTATTGCTGGATTCGTCCCTTCTATCTTACAGCGGTCGGGGCGCCCTGGCGAGAGTTCCAGGGCCGCCGCGCGATCACTTCTGGAGCGGACGGACCTCGATCTTGCGGAAGAAGATCTCCGCCCCCTCGGACTGGAACAGGATCTTGCCCGAGGTCAGGCTCGAATCCCTCGCCGCGTTGACGAGGACTCCGTTGAGGATATAGGTGATCGTGCCGCCGTCGCAGACGACCTCCATCCGGTTCCACTCGCCGACGGGCCGCTCGACGTCCTCCGGGCCGCGAAACCACTGGACGTCCTTCCAACCCGGGTCGCGTCCCCACCAGTGAAACCCGAACTTGCGCAAGGTCTTCAGCTCGCCGCCCTTCTGGAAATAGGGCTGGCCGTCGGGCCCGGTCCGGACCTCGGACGAGAGGCTAGGGGGTGCGCCCTTGCCGGGGACCACGATCAGGTCGCCGGTCCCTCCCTCGATGATCTGGCACTCGATCGACTCCATCCAGCTCGCCAGGCCGCCCCCGTCCGGGCCGACGCAGTGCACGAGGACCCCGGAATTCCTCGCCCGGAACCTCCGAGGGGGCCAGGTCTCGTTCCCCCACCTCCATTCGACGATCAGATGATAGTCCGAGAACGATTCCCGCGTGGTGAACCCGCCGGTCTCCTGGCCGGAGACGCGGATGATCCCATCACGGACCGTGAAGACGCGGAGGGGGTCTTGATAGTGATGATAGCGGGTGAAGGTGTAGAAGCCGGAGAGGTCGCGGCCGTTGAAGGACAGGACCGGCGAGCCCGAACGGACGGCCGGAACGTCGCGGGCGAACGCGGGGACCTCGCCCGACCGACCCGGGGACATCATCAGCACGAATACGCCGAGGCTCATGGCCAGGGGCCGGGCCGGGAATCGCATCGCGGGAGCATCCTTTCGCCCGACGGATTGGCTAGCTCGAGATCCTGTGGATCTGGCCGCCCAGCGACCGACAGGCCGACTCCGCCCGTTTCCTCAGCGTCTCGGGGCAGGCGATCGAGAGGATCATCCCCTGCCCGCCCTCGATCCCTTCGGGGGGCGTGACGCCCAGGCGGTCGTTCGGGACGCCCAGGCCGGTGAGGATCTGGATCGCCAGGTTGCCCTGGGCCGCGTTGTGGAAGAAGACCAGGACCCGGGGCCTCGTCGGGCCTTCGTGAACGATGCCGGGGCGAACCTGGGGTTGATCCATCGGGCTTTCCGCGTCGATACCGGGAAGGAGATCGGGCACGGGATCAGTTTGACGCGAGTCGGGCCGGATCGCAAGCCGATGGGCGGATTGACATTCGCGCCTTCCTTTCGTGCCACCATGCTGTAAGCTCCCTTGTCGCTGATCGGCCCCGCCGTTACGCTGGAATCAGGCCGGTCTCGCCGGACCTCCAATCGCGGCCCAGACCTGGCGATCGACGATCATCGGGAGCGCTTGCATGGACGAGCCCCTCGAACCTTATGAGCCTCTGGAGCCCGTCCTCCCCAGACCCTCGACGCCCGCTTATCTGCCCCGACTCTGGAAGTCCCCCCCCGAACCGGAAGACGAGGCCGTCGCCGCCAGGGAGAAGAAGAAACGCGAGGCGGAAGCGAGCAAGGCCGCCGCGGACAAGCCCAAGCACAGGAAGAAAAAGAAGGCCGAGCCGGTGGCCGTCGACGCCTCCGGGACGGTCAAGCTCGAAGAGACGCCGGTCCTGGACACCTACGAGGCCCGCCAGAGGGCCCGCTGGATCATCGGCGGCTTGCTGACGGCCATCGGCCTGATCGCGCTGTTCATCATCCTCAAGACCTTCCAGGGGAGCGGCGAGGAGGAGATCCGCGAGGGCGAGCCGCCGTCCCTGGTCATCGCGAACGTGACCAAGCCCAACCTCGAGCTCGAAGCCCGGACGATCCTGAACAACGCGAAGCTCTCAGACAGGAAGGGCAAGGGCCAGGTCGCGCTCGACCTGCTCAACAAGGTCGTGAAGACCTACCCGGGCACGGCCGCCGCCCGCGAGGCCCTGCACGCGATCGACCGCAACCGCCACGGCCAATCGCTGTTCGGCGACGACTCGACCGCCCTGGCGAGCCGGACCAGGTCGGCGAGCTCCGCCGCGTCGACGCCGACCGGGCCGTCGCCGCCGAAACCCGAGCCGAAAGCCCCGGTGGCGCCCGCCCCGGCGCCCGATCCGGCCATCGCCGCCACGACCTCGCCGCCGATCATCGCCCCGCAGCCCGCGCCGTTGCCGATCACGGCCCCGGCCCCCGCGCCGATCGCCCTCAAGCCCCTGCCCAGGGGGTTCCGGCCGAAGCCCAACGCGACCATCCACGCCTCGGGGTGGCCGACCCGGATCGTCTGCGAGCGCGACGGAGCCGAGATGGTCCTCGTCCCCGGCGGGACGTTCCTGATGGGCCGAGAGGACGGCGACCCGCCCGAAAGGCCGGCCCACCGCGTGGTCCTCTCCACCTACTATATCGACCTCCACGAGGTCACGGTCCGCCAGTTCGTCCAGTTCCTCAAGGAGACGGGCCGCCCGGTCGACGCCGCGCGTCTCACCGCCCGGGAGACCGCCGCCCCGACGTCTCCCGAGGACTTGCCCGCCGTGAACCTGAGCGCCCGCGAGGCGAAGGCGTATTGCAACTGGGCCGAACGCAAGCTCCCCACCGAGGCCCAGTGGGAGATGGCCGCCCGATCGGCCGACGGCCGGATCTCGTACTGGAACGGAGAGATTCCCCGCAAGAACTCGCCCAAAGGCATCCGCGTCATGGAGCCGGTCATGACACTGCCCTCCGACGTCGCGCCTTGCGGGGCCTTCGACATGGGCGCCAACGCCTGGGAATGGACCGCGGAGTATTACGACTCCAGGTATTACAAGCAGCTCCGAGACCTGGTCCAGGACCCGACCGGCCCGAAGGAGAGCCCCGCGAAGATCGCCCAGGTGACGGTCAAGGGGGGCTCGAAGGCCGGCATCCTGACCTGGCGAGATGGCCTCAAGCTCGAGACCCGGCTCCCTTACCTGGGTTTCCGGGGGGCGCTGTCCGTCGAGGGTGCCCCGGCCGCGTCGCCCACCGCGCCCGCGACCGACACCAAGCTGCCGAGCGGCGTCGTGCCGTTTTGACCCTTCAGGTCATCCGAAGGACGGGAGCTGTGAAGCGAAACCCGCCACGACCGGCCCGGGAGCCGGTCGTGGCGGTGCGTGTCATTTTCGCCCTGGTTCGAATCTCGTCAGGGCTCGTTGACGTTGATGTCGGCGTCGAGCACCTGGTCGATCTTCTGGGTCAGGTCGTCGAAGTGGGCCCGGCAGGTGTCGTCGAGCTGGATGTCCTTGGCCCCGAGGACCTTGCCGATCTTCTCGCCGATCTCCTTCAGGTGCAACCGTGCCAGCGCACGGGCGTCGGCGGGATAGCCGCCGGAGCCGTTGAACAGGGCGAACGGGAAGGCATCGCCGTAGTTGTTGCGGCCCTGGCCGAGGACGATGGTGGCGAGCCTCCGAAGGTACTCGCGCTGGAGGTTCCGGCGGATCGTCGAGCAGGCGAGCACCCTCGGCTTGCCGTCCGCCGGGGCCTGGGCGGTCAGCTCGGCGAAGATGCCGTCGCTGAGCGTCCGGAAGACCTCGGCGACGACGAGGGGCTTCGAATTCGGCTCGGATTGCAGCTCCTGGTTCTGGAGCCGGGTCAGGACCGCCCCGCTCAGGCAGTGCGACAGCGCGATCTTCTGGATCGCCAGGACGCGGTCATTGACCGAGACCTCGCTCCCCCGGCCGTAATCGCTGGCCCCGACGCCCATGTCCCAGTGCTCCTTCGAGAGCCGGCGGAGCAGCGCGGGGGAGAACTGGAACGCCTTGTCCGTCAGGACGTTCTCGATCAGGAACGCGAGCGCCGCGCGTTGCTTCTCGCCCGGGACCGGGACGATCGGGTCGCGGGCGTCCTTGTCCCCCTTGTGGTCGCGGGAGATCGACTGGCCGCCGATGTGCGAGGCGACCAGGTCGGCGGCGTTGCCGTACTGGCCCATCAGGTACGAGAAGGCGATCCGGAGCCTCGCCCACGACTCGCCGTCCTTGACCGCCTTGGCGTCCAGCTCCTTCATGAGCTGCGAGGCGAGGGTGAGCCGGTCCCTGGCGAACCGGCAGGGGTCGGAGCCTAGGTCGTAAACATTCACCAGCGGGTCGTTGCCGACCATCATGTCGGTGTCGGTCGCGAAGACCAGGTCATGCTCGGGGGCCCGGGCGGCGACCTTCTTCAGCTCGGCCGCCTCGTCGCCCATCACCTCCTTGTAGGCGTACTCGATCGCCCAGTAGTCGTAAGGGCCGATCGTGGTCGTCATGAAGTCGCCCTGCTTCTGGCCCCGGGGGGCGATGTTGATCGGGTTGTAATCCATCACGCTGCCGGTCATCCCCTTGGCCCGGGTGATCTCCGGGTTGTTGAGCTGGTCGGCGTCGAGCATGGTGCTGGCCTTGAAGTTGTGGCGGAGGCCGAGCGAGTGGCCGACCTCGTGCATCACGACTTCCTTGATCAACTGGGCGAGGAATTCCTCGGAGAGCTTGCCGTCGGGCTCGGCCTTGGCGCCTTCGGCCATCGCCAGCGCGGCCAGGCCCATCTCGGGCCTCATCCCCGTGCTGAACCGGCAGGCGGCCCGCTCGCCGCTGGCCATCCGCCGGAGCAGGTCGCGTCGGAGGCCCGACCACTCGGCGGGGACGAGCGACAGCTCCTGATCCCCGGCGACCCCGGCGCCCATCCCGAAGTCGGTCTGGCCGAACCCTCGTCTGGTGGCGAGGATCGGGCTGATGATCTCGCCGAAGGCCAGGGGCGTGGGCTCACCTCGGCCGGCCGAGGTCGTCGTCGTGCCGGTGAGCTGGGCGTATTCGGTCTTCCACGCCCTGATCCAGCTCGCGTCGAAGATCACGTCGCCGTCGATCATCTCGCCGGTCATGGGGTTCGAGCGGAGGCACGACATCGCGTAGGTGCTGCTGGTGGCGATCCAGCGGAACGTGCAGTAGTTGATGTCCTCGGGGTCGAAGTCGTCGCGGCCGGGCTCCTGCCAGCGGACGGAGATGGCGTCGCGGAAGCCGATCTTCTCGAACGCCTTGTTCCACTCGCGGATGCCGTCCTCGACGGCCGGGCGGTACTCGACCGGCACGGTGTCCTCGATGTACCAGACGATCTGCTTCTTGGGGGGCGACAGCTTGGCCCGGTGATCGGCCTTCTCCAGCCGCCAGCGGTTGATGAACCGGTTGACGTTGCCGTCGGGGTCTTCCGAGCCGAAGTCCTTGGTGGCGTTGAGGAAATGGCCCACGCGATCGTCGGCGGTCCGCGGGTGATAGCCGCCGTCGGGGAGCTTGACCAGGCTGTAGTGGATGACCACGGTCACGCCCCGAGGGTCGATGATGCCCTCATCCCCGAAGCCCGAGCCCCGGCCGCCCGCGCCGCTGAAGGTCGCCTGGACTTCCAGCTCCAGGTTGTTCGCGAACGTCCGGACCTTCGCCCAGTTGGTCCGGCTCCGGTCGAGGTAGCCGAGCGGGAGCTGCGCGAAGTTGGTGAAGAAGATGTCCGAGAGGTCGATCAGGACGCTCATCCCGCCGCCCGGATGGAGGCTGACGATCGGCAGGGCCATGAGGATCGAGTCGGTGTAGTTCTGCCTGACCGCCTTCTCGATCGGCGTGCCGAACGGTGCCTTGACGTGGATGTTCCGGCGGATGAGCTGGATCTTGTCGCCGGCCCGGTGGAAGACCAGCACCCACTCGTCGCCGAAGTTGAGCGGGTTGCCGGCCATCATCAGCCCCCGCGCGATCGTGATCGGCGCGAGGACCGGCTGGTCGAGCTGGAACGGCTTGATCTCGGCGTAGAGGTGCTCGTCCTTCTGATAGAGCGTGAACAGCCCGTCGTGGCGGGTCGCGCCCGTCGTCACGTCGGCGAAGTCGCGATATTTCTTGGGGTCGTTGGAGTCGAGCGGGCCGCCTCCCCCTCCCGCCCGGGTGCGGGACGAGTCGAGGTCGAGGTTCGCCGGGGAAGGGATCGCGGCCGGCGTCGGGGCCGGCTTCTCGTCGGCGGGCGCGGGCCGGGCCGAGGCCGAGCAGAAGACGAGTGCGAGGCTCCAGGCCAGGGCACTGCGAGGCGTCATGGTGCGTCTCCGAGGTGGGCCGTTCGCGGGGGAGTTGCGAGGGGCGAGGCGGGAGAGTCGCCCTCGTGGAGCTCGCGCGGTCGAGGGGTCTGCGGAATACGGCCGTCGTACCCTCAGCCCTTGCGCAATCCGAATCGTTCCTTCATGGTGATCGATCCGCATCCGTCCGACAAGAGATCCATCGGGCGATTTCAGGCCGGTCGCGTCGACCCTGCCGGATGGACAGACGGCTCGGGCCGTCCCCCGGCCTTCTCGTTCTCGAGGAACCAGCGGACCGATCGACGGATGCTCTCTCGATTGTCGAGGGCCGGCGTCCAGCCGAGCTTCTCGCGGGCCTTCGCCGTGCTGTATGAGAGCGATCGGCCCATCAGCCAGGTGGCATACCGGGTGATGATCGGCGGTGTCTTGCGGCCCCGGGTCCTGGCGACGGCCTCAATCAGGAAGGCGGCGGCGAAGGTCAGGCGGTACGAGATCCTCCGGCGGATCGGCGGGGCGCCGATCGCCTCGATGAAGAGTCCGAGGAACTCGCGCTGGGTGATCTGCCCCTGGTGGGTGATGTTGTACGCCTCGCCGACCGATCCGGGGTCGTTGGCGGCCAGGATCGCCGCGTCGGCGACGTTGCCGGCGTAGATGGCGCTCAGCGGATTGTCACCGGGGCCGATCAGCGGGACCTTCCCCGCCCTCAGCCGGCCGACGAGGCGTTGCAGGGTCGTCCGATCGCGCTCGCCGTAGAGCCAGCTCGGCCGGATCACCGTGAGCCGGAGCCCCCGGCGCTCGGCGAGGTCCCAGAGGAGGCGCTCGCAGTCCACCTTGCTCCGCGTGTAGTAGTCCCAGAGCGGCCAGAGGTTCTGGCCGAGCGGGGCCGTCTCGTCGATGGGCGGGCTCCCCTCGGCGGGATGGCCGTAGGCGCTCGTCGAGCTGATGTGGAGGAACCGCTCGACGCCGGCCCCGACCGCCGCCTCGGCCAGGTTCCGGGTCCCGTCCAGGCAGGCCGACTGGAACTCGGGCCAGCGGCCCCAGTCGCCGACCTTCGCCGCGCAGTGGTAGACCGTGGCGACGCCCCGGAGCGCCCGGGCGCACGAGTCGGCGTCGGTCAGGTCCCCTTCGGCCAGCTCGACTCCGAGGGACCGGAGGAATTCCGTCCGCGAGCCGGGACGGACCAGCGCCCGGACGCGTTCTCCGCGGGCGACCAGCTTCTCGGCGACGTGGCTGCCGAGCATCCCGGTCGCGCCGGTGATGAGGTTGGTCGCGGCGTGCGGGCCGGTGGACACGCCAGGACTCCCGGGGATCGGTCCCAAATCGAGTGGAGGTAACAACATCCGACGATCGTTCCCGTGTTCGAGGGCGTGAAGGTTCGCGATTATCCCGGTCAGGTCAAGGGGGGCGGAAAAATTCGGGGGAAGGTCGGGGCGGGTCGCGTCCCGTTGTCAGTATGCCGCATTCGAGCGGATCGCGGCGGCCAAGTACGGCGAATCGGACGCTGGCTCCCCAACCACCGGAACCACCATGCCGGAAGAAACGATCGATGCCGGTCTGCTCGAGCAGACGAAGACGCAGATTCGCAAGCTGGTGGCCGAGATCGCCGAACTGGCCGAGTCGGACATCCAGCCGAACGAATTCTATGTCGAGTTCCTCAACCGGGTCGTGGCCGCCGTCGCGGCCTCGGGCGGCGCGCTCTGGCTGCTGGACGGCCGGGGCGGCATCAAGCTCCAGCACCAGTTGGAATTCCGCCTGACCGGCCTGCTCGACGGCCGGGTCCGGACCCAGCCTCACGACGCGCTCCTCGGTTGCATGGTCCAGGCCTCGCAGGCGACGATCATCCCGCCCGGCGCGACGATCGAGGGGGTGCCCAACGCCGGCAACCCGACCGGCTTCTCGCTCATCATCGCGCCGCTGATCGTCGACAAGCAGGTCGTCGGGCTGATCGAAATCCTGATGGACCCGACCCGGAAGGCGGCCCAGCAGAAGAGCACGCTCCGGTTCGTCGGCGACCTCTGCGACCTCGCCGGCCAGTATCTGAAGAACCGCCAGATGCGGCAGATGATGTCGCAGCAGCGGCTCTGGAACCAGCTCGAGACCTTCACCCACGCGATCCACGGGTCGCTGGACATGAAGGAGGCGTGCTTCGCCGTCGTCAACGACGGCAAGCGGCTGGTCGGCTGCGACCGCCTGAGCGTCGCCCTCAAGGTCGGCGGCCGGACGATGATCGAGGCCGTCAGCGGCCAGGAGGTCGTCGAGCAGCGGGCCAACCTGATCCGCGAGCTGACCAAGCTCTGCAAGGCCGTCATCCGCTCGGGCGAGGACCTGGTCTACACCGGGAACACCGAGGGATTCGCCCCCGACCTCCGCGACTCCCTGGAAGCCTACGTCGACGAGTCGGGCTCGAAGGCGATCATCGTCACCCTCCTGCACAAGCCGGAGACCGACACGACCAAGGAGAAGGTCGCCTTCGGCTGCGTCGTGGCCGAGCAGATCGGCGACGAGATGGCCCCGACCGACGCCCACGCCCGCTGCGAGGTCGTCGCCCGCCACGCCTCCACGGCGCTCTGGAACGCCTCCGAGTACGACCGGGCCCTCCTGCCGATCCTCAAGCTGATCGGCACCCCCGCCCGGTTCTTCCGGGGGCGGACCATGGCCAAGATCCTGGCCGGGCTCGCGGCGGTCATCGTCGTGGTCCTGGCGCTGACGTTCGTCCCCTGGCAGCTCACCATCGAAGGCCGGGGGTCGCTCCTGCCCGAGAACCGGCGGAACCTCTACGCCCCGGTGGCCGGGATCGTCCAGAACGTCCTGGTCAATCACGGCCAGGCCGTCCACGAGGGGGACGTGGTCTGCGTCCTGGAGAGCAAGGACCTGGAGAAGGAGTGGAAGCGGCTCGTCGCCGAGCAGCAGGCCGCCCAGACCCAGCAGACCCACCTCAGAATCCAGGCGAACAACAACTCGCTCAAGGATGAGGAGCGGGCCTCGCTCAAGGGCCAGGCGCAGGAGGCCAAGATCAAGGCCGAGAGCGCCGAGAAGCAGATCAAGATCATCCAGGAACAGATCGAGTCGATGAGCGTCAAGGCCCCTCACGATGGGATCATCACGACCTGGGAGCCGCAGAAGAGCCTGATGGGCCGGCCGGTCGAAATCGGCGCCGAGCTGCTCCAGGTCGCCGCGACCACCGGCGAGTGGGAGATGGAGGTCGACGTCCCCGACGACGACATGGGCCCCATCCTGGAGGCCCAGAACAAGCTCCAGAAGGCCATCGCCGCCGGGGCCAAGCCGCCGGGCTCGACGCTCGAAGCCTACTTCGTCACGGCGACCGACCCCGAGCACCGCTATCCCGGGTTCGTCCGGCGGATCTCCGCGAAGGCCGAGACGGTCGAGGGCAAGCACGTCGTCAAGGTGACGGTCGGCTTCACCGACAAGGTCCGCGACGACTTCCTCGCCCGGAACAAGGCCCTCCGCCCCGGGGCCGAGGTCCGGGCTCGGGTCCAGTGCGGCGAGGCCCGCCTGGCCTACGTCCTGCTCCGCGACGTCGTCCACGTCTTCTACGAGACCATCCTCTTCCGCTGGCCGTTCATCCGCTGAATGACACGCCGGACAAGATAAGGCGGGCGGGTTCTTCGTAGGGTGGGCCGAGTGAAACGAGGCCCACCACGGTTCGATGAAGCTGGTGGGCCTCGTTTCGCTCGGCCCACCCTACATTCTCCAAAATGGTTCCTCGCCCATATCAGAATGACGTCCCCCAGCCTCGGAGCTTCGCCATGCTTCTGACCCGGAAAGCCGCCGCCCTCTCGCTGGGCTTCTCCGCGATCCTCACCGCCGCCACGATCGCTCAGCCCCAGCAGAAGTCAACCTCGACCGACGCCCAGCTCGTCGTCGACGACGCCCACGTCGACTGGTTCCAGAAGTCGGAGGTCGCCCCGCTCCGCGAAGGGGTGATCGACCGGATGGAGCTGAGGATCGGCAAGGAGGTCGGCAAGAAGGGCGACGTCATCGGCTATCTCCACAAGGAGTCGGCCGACCTGGCCGTCGCCGAGGCGAGGATCCAGGCCGAGGGCCAGGGGGCCGTCATGAAGGCGCAGGCCCAGAAGGACCTGGCGGCGGCCGTCGTCCTCCGCAACAAGGCGCTCAACAAGATCAACCCGAGCTACGTCTCTCGGGAGGAGTTCCAGAAGGCCGAGGCCGAGTTCGCCGTGGCCGACGCCGCCGTGACCGAGGCCCAGGACACCAAGAAGCTGGCCGAGGCCAAGCTGCGGACGGCCGAGCGGGTCGCCGAGGAGCACGTCATCCGGGCACCGTTCGCCGGCCAGATCCTCGAAGAGTTCAAGCACGAGGGGGAGAGCGTCTCGGCCCGCGAGCCGATCGTCCGGCTCGGCAACCTCGACACGGTCCGGGTCTGGGCCTACATCCCCGCCGAGTACGCCTTCCGCGTCACCCCGGGCACCGAGATCATGATCCAGCCCCGGCTGGGCAACATGAAGGTCCGCAAGCAGTACAAGGGGGTCATCAGCGCGGTCGACCAGTCGCTCCAGGCGATCGCCGAGGAGGCCGTCCGGGTCTACGCCGACCTCGACAACTCCCAGCACGAGCTGAGGCCGGGCATGAAGGCGACCATGACCGTCATGCTCCGGCCCGAGGGCGCGGCGCTGGCCTCGCCCGCGCCGGGGACCCAGGCCGCCAGCGTCTCCTCGGGCGTCGGTGGCCGTCAGGCCGAGCTGCCTCCCCTTCCCCGCTGAGTCGATCCGGGTGCGGGCAAACCCTCCCGCGCCCCATCCCGAGGTGTCTGGCGACGGAGTGACACAGGACCGAGACCGACCGAGTCTCACGTGAGGGCTGCCGACCGATGAGTTCCGCTCCCACCATGGCCCCCTCCCTGCCCGTCGGGCAGGCCGCCGAACACCTCCAGGTCAAGCTGCGCCCCGACCTGATCGTCCAGCCCCAGTTCTACGAGGGGATGACGCACTACGTCATCAAGGACCCCATCGCCCTCAAGTACTTCCGCTTCAAGGTGGAGGAGTACTTTTTGCTCCAGCAGTTCGACGGCAAGCAGAACCTCCAGGACGTCAAGCGGGCCTTCGAGCGGAAGTACAGGCCGCAGACGATCACCGTCGACGACCTCCTCCGGTTCGCCTCGCAGCTCCACGAGGCCGGCATCGCCCTGATCGACAGCCCGGACCAGGCCCAGGCGCTCGTCCGTCGCCGGAAGAAGAACCAGTGGAAGAAGGTCTGGCAGTTCCTCGCCAACATCCTCTACATCAAGATCCCGGTCGTAGACCCGGAGAAGATGCTCTCGGGGATGTACCCGTACTTCCGGTGGATCTATACGACGGGCTTCATCGTCTTCAGCGTCGGCATGATGCTCGCGGCGCTCACCCTCGTGGCCAGCCAGTACTCCACGTTCTCGGCCCGCCTGCCCGACTTCCAGAGCTTCTTCAACTGGCACACGATCGTCTACTTCTGGTGCAGCCTGGCGATCATCAAGATCATCCACGAGTTCGGCCACGGCCTCACCGCCAAGCACTTCGGCGGCGAGGTCCACGAGATGGGGATGCTCTTCCTCGTCCTCACCCCCGCGCTTTATTGCGACGTGACCGATAGCTGGCTCCTGCCCAGCAAGTGGAAGCGGATCTGGATCTCGGCGGCCGGGATCTACGTCGAGTGCTTCCTCGCCAGCCTGGCGACGTTCGTCTGGTGGAACACCGAGCAGGGTCTGCTCAACAGCCTCAGCCTGGCGACGATGTTCATCTGCTCGGTGAACACCATCCTCTTCAACGCCAACCCGCTGCTCCGGTACGACGGCTACTACGTGATGTCCGACTACCTGGAGATCCCCAACCTCCGGGTCAAGAGCACGCAGTTCTTCGCCTACCTGTTCCAGGAGAAGGTGCTCGGTCTGGAGATCCCCGTCCAGAGCTACATGCCGCGCTCGCGGCGGACGCTGTTCGTGATCTACGCCATCGCCAGCTATCTCTATCGCTGGGTGGTCACGTTCAGCATCCTCTACTTCCTGAGCCAGTTCCTCAAGCCTTACAAGCTCCAGTCGATCAGCTACATGATCGCGGGCGGATCGCTGGTCCCGCTGCTGTTCATGCCGCTCTACCAGGGTGTCAAATTCATTCGCCAGCCGGGGAGGATGCGCAAGGTGAAAAAGGTCCGCGCGGGAGCCTTCATCGCGGTGACCGTCGCGCTGGTCACCGGGATTCTCCTGATCCCCACGCCGCTCCGGGTCCAGGGGACGCTCGTCCTGACCGCGGCCAAGCCCGCCGAGATCTACGCCGAGGTCCCCGGCCGGCTCGACGCCCTGTACATCGAGGACGGCGACTTCGTCAAGGCCGGGACCCTGCTGGCCACCCTGTCCAACCCCGAGAAGCAGCTCGAGTACCAGCAGCTCCTGGAACAGCAGGAGGGCCATTACGTCAAGGCGGTCTGGTTCGCAACCTGCCCCGACCCGGACAGCCGGGCCAACGAGCGGCTGCACCGGAAGATGGAGCAGGATCTCGAAGTCCCGCTCTCGAAGATCTCCGACCAGATCGGCAAGCTCAACCTGGTCGCCCCGCGCGACGGATGGGCGATCGGCGTGCCCGACAAGTCGACCGTCGGCCAGTACCTCAAGCCCGGCAAGCCCCTGTTCGAGGTCGGCGACCCCCACAAGCTCGAAGCCCACATGATCCTCGACCAGTCCGACGTCGACCTGATCAAGGCGGCCGACGCGAAGTCCAGGCCGAGGGCCTGGGTCAAGGTCTACGGGACCTCCGAGACGACCTGGAGGAGCTACGTCGGCGAGGTCGCCAGCCGGAACAGCCAGGAGGTCCCGCCCGAGCTTTCCAACGCCGCCGAGGGGGAGATCGCCACCAAGCAGGACGAGAAGACCGGCCAGGCCAAGCCCCTCACCGCCGTCTTCGAGGTCATCATCCCCATCGACAACTCCGAGCTGATGCTCCAGCCCGGCCTCCGGGGGTTCGCCAAGATCGACGCCGGGCACAGCACCCTGGCCTGGTGGGTCTGGCGGATGCTCTCGAAGACCTTCCACTTCTCGCTCTGATCGCCCGTCGCCCCGGCCCGATGGATCGCGTCGAGCCCCCGGAGTCGCGCCGCGACGGTGCGACTCCGGGGGCTCGACGCGGCTTACGACTACGATTCGGCCTCGAAATCGGGTAGGATCGACGCGCTGGCCCGATCGGGGTGAGGGAGCGACTCGAAACATGCGCGTGCTCGTCACCGGCGCGGCCGGCTTCATCGGCTCCACGCTGGTCGATCATCTGCTCGCGAGGGGGGACGAGGTCGTCGGCGTCGACAATTTCGACCCGTTCTATCCCGCGACTCGGAAGCGATCGAACCTGGCCGAGGCCGTCCAGAATCCCCGATTCCGCCTGGCCGATCTCGACATCCTGGACGCGACCAGGCTCGCGGAGGTCGTGCTCGGAGCCCGGCCGGGCGCGATCGTCCACCTGGCGGCAAGGGCCGGGGTCCGCCCGAGCGTCGAGGCGCCCTCGGCCTATGCCTCGACGAACCTGGTGGGGACCACGAACCTGCTGGAAGCCGCCTGCCGGCTCGACCCGCGGCCCCGGCTGGTCTACGCGTCGAGTTCGAGCGTCTACGGCGACCGTCCGACCTCCCCGTTCCGCGAGTCCGACCCGGTCGACCGGCCGATCAGCCCTTACGCCGCCTCCAAGAAGGCATGCGAGCTGATGGCGCACGCCTTCCACCACGTCCACGGGCTCGACGTCACCGGCCTGCGGTTCTTCACGACCTACGGGCCGAGGAATCGCCCGGACCTGGCGATCCCCAGGTTCACCCGGCTCATCGAGCGCGGCGAGGCCGTGCCGATGTTCGGCGACGGCTCGTCGAGGCGGGATTATACCTTCGTCGAGGACATCGTCGACGGGATCGTCCGGGCCGTGGACCGCTGCTCGGGACACCACCTCTACAACCTGGGCCATTCCGACCCGATCGAACTGAGGGCGATGATCGAGGCCCTCGGCGAGGCGCTGGGCCGGGTCCCCACGATCCGCCGGCTGCCCGATCAGCCGGGCGACGTCCGGATGACCTGCGCCGACATCACCCTGGCCGCCGCCGAGCTGGGCTATGCCCCCTCGACGCCGTTCCGCGAGGGCTTGCGCCGGTTCGTCGCCTGGCATCGGGCGAGCCGAGAGGACTGATCGCCAACGGTCGTCCACCGGCCGCCGGGCGGACGAACCGACACCGCCCCGGCCGGGTGGGCCGGGGCGGCGTCGTTCGCGATCGCGGTCGATGTCGGCCTCAGTCGCGATCGTGGTTCTGTCGGAGGATCGCGTCGGTGTAGTGCGACCCGGCGATCAGCTCTTCATTCTGCTCGCCGCCGCCGGCCGGGGCCGGGAAGAACGAGTAGAGGACCGGCATGACGTAACGGGTCAGCGCCAGCGTGACGAGCATGCCCCCCACGACGACGATCGCCAGGGGCTTCTGGGCCTGAGAGCCGATCGACGTGGCGAAGGCCGCCGGGGCGAGCCCCAGCGCCGCCGTCAACGAGGTGATGACCATCGGCCTGACCCGAAGCTCCGCGCCCCTGAGGACGGATTCGCGGACCGGCAGGCCGGCCGCCCGGAGCTGGTTGAAGTACGAGATCAGCAGCACGCCGTTCTGCACCGCGACGCCGAAGATCGAGATGAACCCGACCGCCGCCGAGATGCTGAACGGCGTGTGGGTGAGCCGGAGGGCCCAGATACCGCCCATCGTGGCCGCGACGACGTTGACCATGACCAGCATGGCGTCCTTGATCGAGTTGAACGCGGTGTAGAGCAGGCCCATGATGAGCCCGATCGACAGCGGGACGATCCACATGAGCCGGCCGTTGGCCGCCTGCATCTGGGCGAATTCGCCCGTCCACTCGATCCGGTAGCCCTTGGGGAGCTGGGCCCCCCCCTTGGGGTCGTTGACCTTCCTCTGGGCGTCCTCGATCGCCGAGGCCAGGTCGCGGCCGCGCACGCTGAACTTGATCGGGATGTAGCGCTGGTTGTTCTCCCGGTAGATGTAGGACGCCCCCGAGACGTGCGGGCTGATCTTCGCGAGCTGCCCCAGGGGAATCCGCGCGCCCGACTTGCCGTCGACGCCCGGGGTGTCCACGGGTATCCGGCCGATGACCGTCGGGTCGTCGCGGAGGGCGACCGGCAGCCTCAGGATGATGTCGTAGAGCTTCTCCCCCTCGACCATCTGCGAGAACGCCTTGCCGCCGATGGCCACCTGGACGGCCGCCTCCACGTCGGCCACGTTGACCCCGTAGCGGGCGCACGCCTGCCGGTCGATGGTGATCTCCATGTTGGGCTGCCCCAGGATGTGGAACAGGCCGACATTCTCGATCCCCTTGACGCTCCGCAGGACGTTGACCACGCGCTGGCCGGTCTCCTCAAGTGCGTGGAGGTCGTTGCCGAACAGCTTGACCGAGTTCGCCCCCTTGACGCCCGAGAGTGCCTCCTCGACGTTGTCGCGGATGAGCTGCGAGAAGTTGAAGGTGATGCCCGGGAACTCGTCGAACTTCTTCATGAGTTCGTCTTCGATCTGCACGCGGGTCATGCCCTTCCGCCACTTCTCCATTGGCTTGAGGGGCGCGTTGAATTCGAGGTTGAAGAAGCTGGTGACGTCGGTCCCGTCGTCCGGCCGCCCGACGTGCGACATGACGTTCTTGATCTCGGGAATCGAGGCGATGACCTCGCGGAGCCGGGGCGCCATCCGCTCGGCGGCCTCCAGCGAGACCGTCCGGGGCAGCAGGGCCCTGATCCAGAGGTTCCCCTCTTCGAGCTGGGGCATGAACTCGCCGCCCAGCCCCGGCACCAGGGCGAAGGTGAAGACCAGCAGCCCCATCAGGACGCCCAGCGTCAGCCATCGGAAGTCGAGGAACAGGTTCAACTTGTTGAGATAGCCCCGCTTCATCAGCCTGTCCACGATCGTGGACTTCTCTTCCATCCCGTTGTGGTAGAAGAAGGAGCAGAGCACCGGCGCCAGCGAGAGGGCCAGGAGCAGCGCCCCGAAGATCGCGAAGGCGTAGGTGTTGGCCATCGGGCCGAACAGGGCGCCTTCCGGGCCGGTCATGGCGAAGAGGGGGATGAACGCGCAGACGATGATCGCCGTCGAGAAGAACAGCGCCCGCTCGATCTCCTTCGACGCCTCGGCGATCCGCTCGATCATCGGCCGGCTCCGGTCCGACCCGTGGGCCGTGATGTGCCGGAAGATGTTCTCGACGATGATGACCGAGCTGTCGACGATGATCCCGAAGTCGACCGCCCCGATCGACAGCAGGTTGGCCGACTTGCCCTGGACGTAGATCACCGTCACCGAGAACAGCAGCGCCAGCGGGATCATGATCGCCACGATCCCCGCGCTGATCAGGTCGCCCAGGAAGACGAAGAGGATCGCGACCACCAGGATCATCCCGACGACCAGGTTGTGCAGGACGTTGTGCGTCGTGACGTGGACCAGGTCGGTCCGCTGGTTGAAGACCCGGATGTTCATCCCCTTGGGGAGGATGCCCGACGTCTGGATCTCCTTGAGCTTGTTCTCCACCAACTCGGCGGTGACGAGCGACTTCTCGTACTTCCGCATCAGGACGATGCCCTCGACGACGTCGTCCTCGTCGATGTCGACCTCGACCACCCGGCCGTCCTTCTCCATCTCCTTGAGCTTCCGGCCCACGATCCCCAGCCGGGGCCGGTGATTCTCCACGACCTGCGCGATCTGCTTGACGAAGATGGGGATTCCGTTGGTCGAGGCGACGACGACGTTGTTGATGTCGTTGATCTTCTCGGCCACGATCCGGTCCGACCGGTCGACGTTCATCGGGTCGAGCGGGTCGAGGCCCCCGCCGAGCAGCCCCAGCGACCGGACGTAATGGGCCTGGCTCCCCAGCGTCAGGATGTCGCCGCCGACGTTGGCGTTCGAGTTGTCGATCGCGTCCTCGACCTGCTTGAGCGTCACGTTGTACTGGCGGAGCAGCCGGGTGTCGAGCAGGACCTGATATTGCTTGACGGTCCCTCCGTAGCCGGTCACGTCGATCACCCCGGGCACGGTCTTCAGGGTCCGCTGGAGCACCCAGTCCTGCACCGCCTTGATCTGGTTCGTCGTGTAGCCCGGCCCTTCGAGGACGTAACGGACGATCTCACCGGTCGGGCTCCAGGGGGAGAGTCCCGGCGTCACCCCCTGGGGCAGGTTGGCGACGAAGCCGATCCGGTTGATGACCTCCTGCCGGGCCGACCAGTAGTCGGTCCCGTAGGCGAACTGGCATTTGATGTCATTCAGGCCGCCCACGGACGTGCTCCGGAGGCTCTCCAGCCCCGGCATCCCGTTGAGCGCCGTCTCGATCGGGATGCCGACCAGCCGCTCCATCTCCTCGGGGCTGAACCCGGGAGACTGGGTGATGACCTCGACCAGCGGCGGCGTCGGGTCGGGATAGGCCTCGACGTTCAGCTCGCGCGCCGAGTGGATGCCGACCGCGATCAGCGCGAGCACCCCCGCGATGACGAGCAGGCGGTTGTGCAAGCTCCACAGAATGATGAACCGGACCATGAGTCGCGTTCCCGTGTGATGAAGCCGAGGGGGATGAAGATCACGGACGATCGACGACCGGGGCCGCCGGCGCACCCCTCGGACTCGCCCGCGCGGGGCGGTCGGGGGTCGGGACGGCGGCTCGACGGGACGACGGGAAGCCGACGACTCAACAGCGCATCGGGAACGAGGCGATCGGACACGGGGCCGGACCTTCGAAGTGCCGCGTCTCGGCGGGGAGGCCCGGCAGGGCCCAGGTCAGCCGGGCGACGGGCAGCGACGCGAGGAGGTCGAGCTGGACGAACCAGGACTCGTCCTGCTCCTCGGCGTCGTAATCGTCCAGGATCGGCGACGACCAGGGGGTCGAGCGGTGTCGATGGTCCAGCCGCCGGGGGGCCGACACCGAATGCGAGGGCGAGGGCGCGGGGCCGCCGGATCGGGCCACCGGGCCCGCCGCCGGACGCCCGACCTCGCCGGAACTGAGGGCCGCACGCCCGTCAAGCCCGGCGACCAGGGCGAGGATCGCAACCCAGACCATGTTCATCTTCGATGACCGCTCGTGCCGGGAGGCCCCGGACTTTGAAGACCCTTCAGTGGAATAATCTGACACATCCGGCCCGGACAATCAACCGAACCCGCCAAAACCGGGGCACGACCGTCGGGCCCACCGGGATAAACCGCCGTCGCGGCCCGGGGTAACGGGGACATCCCGGCAAGCTCCTCCCTGTCTACGCTCGCCGCGGCCTTGAGGCCCGGACAAACCCCGGCTACCATACGAATCCGAGGGTCACTTCGCCCGAATCCGAGCCCCCCTCGGAGGCTCCGCGACGATCCCATCCCGGGCGAGGTCCGAGAAGCCGCATGAACGCTCCGGTCGAGAAATCCTGGGTCCCGCTCAACCACCGAGAGCGGCGCGTCCTCGGCGTCCTGGTCGAGAAGGCCAAGACCACGCCCGAATATTATCCGCTGACCATCGCCGCCATCGTGACCGGCTCCAACCAGAAGTCGAACCGCGACCCGATCACCAACTTCGACGCCGACGACGTCGAGGAGATCCTCCAGGGGCTCCGCAAGAAGGGCGCCGTGGTGATGGTCGAGGCCGGCGGCCGGGTCGTCCGCTGGAAGCACACCCTGTACGACTGGCTGAAGGTGACGAAGGTCGAACTGGCGGTGATCGCCGAGCTGCTCCTCCGGGGGGCCCAGACCGAGGGCGACCTCCGCGCCCGCGCCGGCCGGATGGAGCCCCTGCCCGATCTCGCGGCGCTCCAGACCGTCATCGAATCCCTCGTCGCGAAGGACCTGGTCGTCTACCTCTCCCCCCCGGGCGTCCGGCGGGGCGTCGTCGTGACCCACAACCTGTACCCGCCCAACGAGCTCGACCGCGAGAAGGCCCGCCAGGCCGCCGCCCCCGCGCTCGACGACGAGCCCGAACGACCGGCCCGGCCCGCGCCGGCGAGGCTCGAATCCGCGCCCGCCGTCTCGCCCGACGAGCTGGCCCGGCTCAGGGCCGACCTCGAAGCCCTCCGCGAGCAGGTCCACGCCCTCTCGGCCGAAGTTCGCGAGTTGAAGTCGGCCCTCGGGGCCTGATCGCCCCCCTCCTCGAATGATCGCGTAGGGTGGGCACCGCCCACCATGACCCGGCCGAATTGGTGGGCGGTGCCCACCCTACCATCTTCCAGAAGAGTGGCCTGAGCCGATGGAGACGCCTCCCCACGGGACCGACGACGCCCCGCCCCCCGAGCCGGCCGTCGCGTTCCGGATCATCTCCCTCCTCGCCGGGGACGGCCAGGAGCCGCCCGCCGGCCTGACCGACGCCGAGGCCCTGGCCGCCTGGTGCGCCTCGACCGCCCCCTGGCACCCCGCCCTGCTGGCCATCGCCGACGCCCTGCCCCGGACCGCCGACCTCGCGACCCCGCCCGACCCCCAGGCCGGGGACCTCTTCCTCGTCGCCGCCGGCCGCCTGGCGCAACTCCCGTCCGAGACCCGCGAGCGGGCCGAGGCGGCGGGCGTGCCCGTCATCGAGGCGAGCCCGGACCGGATCGCGACCGTCCGAGCCGTGCTCGCCCGGTCGCCGGATGCCTCGGCCGAGATCGACCCGCTCGACCCCGTCGCCCGCGATTACCTGGCCCTCGGCGCGGGCTTCGGCTGGCTCCGCGACCTGACCCTGGCGATGGGGCACGTCGACACCCTGTCCCACGCCAACCTGCTCCGCGAGGCCGTCAACGGCGCGAAAGCCTGGCGATCGGGCGATCCGACCGCCGCGACCAACCGCCTCCGCGCGGGGTTCGAGCTGCTGACCGAGGCCCGCGAGCGGATCTACCCGCTCGACGGCTACATCCTCGACCTCTGCCTGCTCGACCCGGCCACGCCGCCGGACGCCCTGGCATCGATCCTGGAACACCACACGCCCGTCACCCTGATGGGGCCGGCGATCGCCTTCGAGGTCTTCGCCGATCGCGAGCCGGGGCGCGCCGCCGAGGTCCGCGAGGCCATCACCGAGGGCTGGCTCGACGTGATCGGCGGGGCCTATTCCGAGGTCGACGAGCCGTTCCTGCCCTGGTCGTCGATCGCCTGGCAATTCCGCCAGGGGGCCGCGACCTACCGCCGTCACATCGACGACCGGAACGTCGAGACCCTGGCCCGTCGGCGATACGGGCTCTATCCGCAGTTGCCCCAGATCGCCCGCCGGTTCGGCCTCCGGTTCGCCCTCTACGGGGCCCTCGACGCGGGCCGGTTCCCGCTGCCGTCCGACGCCAAGCGGCTCTGGGCCTCGCCCGACGGCACGACGCTGGAGTCGATCTCCCGCCCGCCGATCGCCGCCGACCGCGCGGCCGAGGGGGCGAGGCTGGGCTGGCGGATCGGCCGATCGATGCGCGAGGACTCGTCGGCGACGCTGGCGATGGCCCACTGGCCGAGCCCGGTCGCCCCCTGGTTCGAGGACTTCCGCCGGACCGCCGCCTATTCGCCGGTCTTCTCGCGCTGGGTCACGGTCAACGACTTCTTCCACCGCTCCGACCGCCCGTTCGAGGAGATCCAGCCCTCGCTCGACGAGTACGCCCCCGCCTACCTCGTCCAGGCCGCCGCCCGCCGAGACTCCGCGCCGATCTCGGGCCGGGTGAAGCACCGGAGGGCCAGGGCGAGCCTCGACGCCCTGATCGCGACCAGCGCCCTCGCCTCGGCCCTCCGGGGCTCCCGGATCGAGCCGGGGTCGTCGACCGAGGAATTGGAACGGTCGATCGAGACGGGACAGGTGGGCCGGGAACCCGTCGGCCTCGACGAGGGCGCCCGCGAACTCGCCGGCCAGATCATCGGCCCGGATGCCCCGGGTCGGCCGGGGTATCTCGTCCTCAACCCGACCGGCGTGGCCAGGCGGGCGCGGGTGGTGCTCGAAGGCGCCTCGGCCGACCTCCGCCCCGAGGGGCCGCTCCGCGTCGCCCAGCTCACCGAGGAGGGCGTCCGGGCGGTCGTCGACCTCCCCCCGTTCGGCTTCGCCTGGGTCCCCCGCGAGTCGGCCCCCGACCGGCCCGCCTCGCCCGTCGGCGTCGTCTCGGTCCGCGACCGGACCCTCTCCAACGAGTCGATGACCGTCGCGATCGACCCTTCGACCGGCGGGATTCGCGGGATCAACGCCGTCGGCGAGGAGACGGCGAGGCTCGGCCAGCAACTCACGATCGTCGGCCTGGTCGGCCCCGACGGCAAGCCCGCCGCCAGCAGGATGCGCTGCTCCTCGTTCGAGGCCGATTACGGCGGCCCCGCGCTCGCCCAGGCCACGACGCTCGGCACGATCCACGACCCGCGCGACGACCGCAAGCTCGCCTCGTTCCGCCAGCGGTTCCGCCTCTGGAGCGGCCGGCCGGCCCTCGAAATCGAGATCACCCTGTCCGACCTCGATCCCGCCTGGCTCGAAAAGGCCGCCGCGTCCGACCCCTGGACCAACTACCTGGCCTGCCGGTGGGCCTGGCCCGACCAGCAGGCGACGCTCCGCCGGACCTCGCTGCTCGCCCCCTTCGCCACCGAGGCCGAGCGGCCCGAGACCCCCGACGCCCTGGACATCACCTCCCGCCAGCGCCGGACGGCCCTCCTCTTCGGCGGGCTGGCCCACCACAGGAGGCAGGGCCAGCGGATGCTCGACACCCTCCTCATCGCCGGCTCCGAGGCCGGGCGGACCTTCAGCCTGGGCGTCGTGCTCGACCTCGAACATCCCTTCGCCGCCGTCCTCGACGCCGAAGGCCCCGCGCCCGTCGTGCCCGACCGGAACGGGCCGCCCCGCTCGGGACCGACCGGCTGGCTGGTCCAGGTCGACCACAAGTCCGTGGCGGTCCTCCGGCTCGAATTCACGGAGAAGTCGGGCGACGGCCACGGCCACGGGATCATCGCCGACCTGGTCGAGACCTCCGGCAAGGCCGCTCGCTGCCGCCTCCGGGCCTTCAAGGACCCGATCCAGGCCAGGCAGGTCGACGGCCACGGCGAGCACGTTTTCGAACTCGCGATCGAAGGGGACGCCGCGCTGATCGATCTCACGCCCCACGAAATCGCCCGGGTCGAGTTGACCCTGGGCACGGTCGTCGTCGACGAAGTGTAACGCATGAACGCATTACATCTTCCTC
>JAJYDH010000446.1 GCA_021777685.1 Planctomycetota bacterium
GGGGCTCGACCGCGACGACCAGCCTCGAATCGATCGCCGCGGTAGTCGCCGCGCCGATCCTCAACTCGCAGGGCGACGTGATCGGCGCCCTCTACGGCGACCGCTCGTTCCTCAGCCCCTCGAACCGCATGCGGGGGGAGATCACCGAGGTCCAGGCGATGCTCGTGGAACTCCTCGCCGGGGGGATCGCCGCGGGCCTGGAACGGCTCAAGCACGAGAAGGCGGCCGTCGCCGCCCGGGTCCAGTTCGAGCAGTTCTTCACCCACGACCTGGCCAAGCAGCTCGAACAGAATCCCGACCTGCTCAAGGGTCGCGAGTCCGAGGTGACTCTCCTCTTCTGCGACATCCGGGGGTTCAGCCGGGTCAGCGAGAAGCTCGGCCCCGCCAAGACCGTCGAGTGGATCAACGACGTCATGGGCGTCCTGTCCGACTCGGTCCTCGCCTATGAGGGCGTCCTGGTCGATTACATCGGCGACGAGCTGATGGCCATGTGGGGGGCGCCGACGGCCCAGCCCGACCACGCCACGCTCGCCTGCAAGGCCGCTCTCGACATGCTCGGCCGTCTCCCCGAGATGATCGAGCGCTGGGAGCCCGTCCTGGGCGAGCGGTTCGACCTCGGCATCGGCATCAACACCGGCACCGCCCGGGTCGGAAACACCGGGACGATCCGCAAGTTCAAATACGGCCCCCTGGGAAACACGGTGAACCTCGCCAGCCGGGTCCAGGGCGTGACCAAGCATTTCAAGGCCCGCCTCATCATCACCGGCGCGACCAGGGCGGCCCTCGACGACTCGTTCTGCACCCGGCGGCTCGGCAAGGTCCGCGTGGTGAACATCAAGGAGCCGGTCGACCTCTTCGAACTCGCCCCGCCCGAGTATCCCGAATGGTCCGTCATCCAGGGCGCCTACGAGAAGGCCCTCGACCATTTCGAAGCCGGCCACTTCCGGCCGGCGGCCGGGCTTCTCGGCAACCTCCAGGTCAACCACCCCACCGACGGGCCGTCCCTCATCCTCCTGGCGAGGGTCGTCAACGCCCTCTGCGAACGGGAGCCGTTCGAGCCCGTCTGGACCCTGGACTCGAAGTGATCGCCGGGGACGTCGGCCGGGCCGTCAATGCCCCGTCCGGCGGACCTTCCGGCCGCCGACGAAGCTGTCGAAGACGTACTTGCCCAGATCCTCGGCCGAACAGTACGCCGCGACGCCCTGCGAGACCCGGGCCATCTCCTCGACGAAGTTGACCAGCCCGAGATAGAAGTAATCCTCGATCAGGGCGAAGCTCGACACGCGGATGCCCGCCGACGCGCAGCGGCGGACCTCGTTCAGCGTGTATCGGGCCGTCTTCTCCGAGGGAGGGTAGATCAGGACGACCTCCCGGCCCTCGATGTGGGCGGTCGGCTCGCCGTCGGTGACGACGATGATCTGCTTGTTCTGGGCCCCCGACCTCGCGAGGATGTTCCGGGCCAGCCTGAGCCCGGCGTCGATGTTCGTGAAGTGCTGCGGGACCCGCTTCGGCAGGTTGTCCAGGTCGAACCGGAGGTTGACCCGGCTATCATACAGGCTGACCGGCTTCGGGGCCGAGTTGAGCAGCTCGCGCTCGGTCATCACGTTCGCGAAGCTGTAGAACCCGACCATCTGCAAGGTGTCCTGCGAATACTGGGCGCGGACCATCGCTTGCAGGGCGAGGGCGACCTTCTTGGTCGTCGCGTACTTGCCATAACGGCTCATCGAGCCGCTCATGTCGATCAGGACGACGGTGGCGCAACGGGTCTGGTGCTCGACCTCGTGGACGACGTAGTCCTCGTTACTGAGCCGGATCGGATAGCCGCCGCCCTGGCGGACCATCGCGTTCTTGAGCGTCTCATGGAGGTTGAGGTTGGCCAGAGAGTCGCCGTAGACGTAAGGCTTCGAGTCCTCATGGCGGATCGAGCCGTCCCCCTTCTGGGGCGTCTCGTGCTTGCCGATCGCGTCGCGCTGAAAGGTCTGGAAGAGGTTCGTCAGCGCCGATTCCTGGATACGTCGCAGACCCTTGGGGCTGACGCGATACTTCCCCTCGCCGTCCTCCTCGATGAACCCTTCCTGCTGAATCAGCTCGACGAGGTCTTTCATGTCCTCGTCTTCGATATCGTCGAGGTTCCGGAGCACCTGATCGCCGTATTGCATCAGGTATTCGGAGATCTGATCGAACGCCTTCTCGGCGGACTGGGGCTGGAACTGCTGCGATCCGTCCCACTTCGTGTATTCATTGAAGGGCATGTTGACCTCGGATGTCGCGTGGGCCGCGTCGGGGCTCGTCAAGGACGCGGGCTCGGCCCACGCGCCCGACGCTCGGGCTGCCAGGCCGTCGGGTTGCCGGAAAAGGGCAACGGGTTGAACTGCCGAACCGGCGACGATTCACCGTCGGTAGGACGTCCCGCCCGCCTTGGCGGTCTTGTTGAGCTTGTTGTGGACGTGGAGCCCTTCGAGGATGAACTCGGCGGCGCTGGCGGCGGCGGCCTCTCGGGCGTCGGCCTCGGCGAGGTCGGGCAGGAGCTTGCGCGACAGCTCCTCGGCCTTCTTCTTCAGGCCGGGGACGCGGTCGACCCGCTCCATGACCTCGCGGGCCGGCTGGGTGTCGCCGACCTCGACCCCCTTGCCCGCCTCGAAGTAGTCGACGGACGCCCGGAATTCCTTGACGTCCAGATGGGCGTCGAAGACGTTCTTGACCGCCTCGGCGGCCAGCCGCCCGATCATCTTGTCCTCGTGCCCCTCGTCCTCCGCCATCGTCAATTCGAGCTTCCCTCGCGAGCTGGGGGTGGCGTGGGTGAGGTCGGAGACTCGGGGGACGATCCAGCGCTCGGCGTTGAGGATCGCCCGGCGCTCGGCGTTGGAGACGACGTTTTCGAGGTTCGCGATCGACATCCGGACCGAGACGCCCGACGCCTGATTGACGTGCGAGCTGGACCGCGCCAGCCTCGACATCTCCTCGACCACTTCCTTGATATAGACGGGGATCGCGATCCTCCCGCCGTCGCGCCCGAGCCAGGCGTTCTGGTCGTTGATCGCCATGCCCAGCTCGCGGGTGAGCGGGTAATGGGTCCGGACGACCGACCCGATCCGGTCCTTGAGCGGGGTGACGATCCGCCCTCGGTTCGTGTAGTCCTCGGGGTTGGCCGAGAAGACCATGCAGAGGTCGAGATTGAGCCGGATCGGATAGCCTCGGATCTGGATGTCGCGCTCTTCCAGGACGTTGAAGAGTCCGACCTGGATCTTGGGCGAGAGGTCGGGCAGCTCGTTGATGCAGAAGATCCCCCGATTGACCCGGGGGATCAGGCCGAAGTGCATCGTCAGCTCGCTCGACAGGTGGCGGCCCTCGGCATGCTTGATCATGTCGACCTCGCCGATCAGGTCGGCGATGGTGACGTCGGGCGTCGCCAGCTTCTCCTGATAGCGCTGATCCCGGCCGACCCATGCGATCGGCGTCTCGTCGCCCATCGAGGCGACCCGGTCGCGGGCGACCTTGGAGAGGGGCGCATAGGGATCGTCGTGGATCTCGGACCCTTCGACGATCGGCAGGGCGTCGTCGAGCAGGTGGACGAGCTGGCGGATCATCCGCGTCTTGGCCTGACCCCGGAGGCCGAGGAACAGGATGTCGTGCCGGGAGAGGATCGCGTTCTGGATCTGGGGGACGACGGTCTCTTCGTAGCCGAGGATGTCCGGGAAGAGCGGCTTGCCGGCCCGAATCCTGGCGATCAAGTTGCGCCTCATCTCGTCCTTGACCGACTCGCTGCGATAGCCGCTCGCCTTCAACTCGCCGAGGGTCCGGGGTCGATCCGTCGCCATGTCGATGCGATCTCCGGGGGTGTGGGCTTCGCGGCCCGGCGGGACGGGCGGGGCGTGATGGCCGCGGCATCTCAAGGGGCGCGGGGAGGCGCCCTGGTGATGGAGTAATGCTAGGCAGTCGCCCGGGGCGAGTCAATGCAACGGGCGTGCCGGCCCGGTCCATCGGCTCAGGGGTTGGGCGCCTTCGAGGGCGAGGCCGGCTTCGCCTCGACCGTCCAGTCGAACGAGGCGCGGAACGGGGCCCACCACGGGGCGACGCCGGTCGCCGGGTCGCTGTGCCGGCCGAGGCCGCCCGCCGAGGGGGGCTCGATGTCGTAGATCAGGCGATAATCGCCCGGCTTCGGCATCACCAGGTTCGCCCCGTAATGGAGGCCGTCCCACGCGACCATCGGGGTCAATTCCCCCTTCTCGATCGCCGGTCCGCCCCGCGCCGGGACGATCGAGTAGGCCACCTTCAGGTAGGGGACGAATTCGTCCCTGGCGAAGCCGTTGGGGTTGTCCTCGGTCGACTTGATGTCCGCTTCCAGGTGGATCAGGTCGGAGGCCGACGCCGAGGTCGCGTCCATCCCCTCCATCTTCACGGCGTCCAGCCAGACCGCGACGATCCGGATGTGGTTCTGCTCGACCGGCTCGCCGATCTCATACTCGCGGGCACCCTTGGCGCCGGCCTTGGCGGGAGCGGAAGCGTCCGATTTCGGCTTGCCTTCCTTCGAGATCACCGACGGAGGCGGGACGGAGGGTCGATCCGGCTGGAAGTTGACCACGAGGATCGCGACCACGCCGAGCCCGATCAGTCCCGTCACCACCGGCCCGGTCCACGACCTGTTCACGACCCACCTCCCGACAGACGAGGGACGACCGGGCGAAATGTCGACTCAGGCCCCGACCCTGGCCGAGGCCATCTTGGAGACCTGAGGCTTACGCTCCAGAGCCGGCAGAGCGAAGGCCAGGACTGCCCCCAGGATGAGCAGACCCTGAATCGAGAGGGCCTGCGAGTTCGGGTGGAAGCCCAGCGCGGGCAGGCCCGAGCCGAGCCAGAGGAGCGGGGTGATCCTGATATAGCCGGCGTTCTGCAGCTCGAACACCCCGTTGCCGGCGAAGACCACCGCCATCGCGAACAGGACGAAGCCTGTCACCTTGAAGAAAGGACGGAGCGGCAGCTTGACGCTCGTCGAGCGGATCAGGACCGCGACGGCCGCCAGGATCGCCAGGCCCAGGATCAGCCCGGCGAACAGCCCAAGCAGCCCCTGCCGAGATCCCCCCTGCCCCGCGATCAGGGCCTGATAGAGGAGCGCCGTCTCGGCCCCTTCCCGGTAGACGGCCAGGAACGAGGTCAGGGCCAGCGTCCCCAGGCCGCCGACCTGCGCCCCCCGGGCGACCTGCCCCTTGAGGAAGTCGGCCCAGCGCTTCGCCTGCGTCTG
>JAJYDH010000447.1 GCA_021777685.1 Planctomycetota bacterium
AATCCGCCTGCCCAACTTCCTGCTCAACGCCTCGGCCCAGGGGGAGAGCAAGGGCGGGATGATCGGCGTGATGTTCATGGCCCTGACCCTGACGATCACGTCGTTCACCTGCACCTTCCCGGTGGTCGGCGGGCTGCTGGTGATGGCGGCGGGGGGGGATTACATCTACCCGGTGATCGGCCTGGCGACGTTCGCCTCGGTCCTGGCGTTCCCGTTCCTGCTGCTCGCCCTCTCGCCCGGCCTGCTGTCGAAGATGCCCAAGAGCGGCGACTGGATGAACACGGTCAAGGTCGTGGGCGGCCTGATCGAGATCGGCGCCGCGTTCAAGTTCATCAACACGGCCGAGTGCGTGTTCGTGGTCCCCTCGGAAGCCTGGTTCAATGCTTACACGGTGTTGACGATCTGGGTGGTGCTGGCCCTGATCTGCGGGATCTACCTCCTGGGCCTGTTCCGGACCGACCACGATTACGAGGAGGTCAAGGTCGGCCCCGGCCGGATCGTCGGCGGCTGGCTGTTCCTGAGCCTCGCGCTCTTCCTGGCCCCCGCCCTGTTCGGCCGGCCGCCGCAGAGTAAGATCTGGTATCTCGTCGTCGGCCTCCTGCCGGCCGACGCGGGCGACCTGAAGGCCCCGGTCGGCACCGGCGGCGGCGAGGCCCTGGCGAAGTCGGCGACCTCGACCGACCCCAAGAAGGCCGAGCGCGAGCAGACCGCCTTCCACGGCGTCGCCTGGGGGATGAGTTACGAAGGGGCGCTGGAGAAGGCCAGGGCGGAAGGCAAGCCGGTGCTGATTGACTTCACCGGCGTCAATTGCGCCAATTGCCGCCTGATGGAGCAGGAGGTCCTGCCCCGCGAGGAAGTCGCCCAGGTCCTCGGCAAGTTCGTGACGATCCAGCTCTACACCGACATCGTGCCCATCAAGTCGATCGCCCAGGAATCCCGGATCGAGCTGGCGGAGAAGAACCTCGACCGCGAGATCAAGCTGACCGACGAGGCGACGAACCCGAACTACGTCATCGTCGACCCCGACGGAAAGCTCCTCGGCAAGATGGGCGGCAAGGTCCCCGCCGAGAAGTTCGTCGGGTTTCTCAATGGTGGGCTGTCGAGATTCCAGGAATGCTATCGCTCGGCCAAGGGATCAACTCCCAATCCCGCGGCGAAGCAGGCGACATCGCCCGATCCGAAACGGGTCGAGCGCGAGCAATCCAACGTTCACGGCGTCACCTGGAGGATGAGCTTCGAGGCGGCGATGGAGAAGTCCCGGGCGGTGAAGAAGCCGGTCCTCATCAACTTCACCGGCGCCAACGACGCGAATAGCCGATGGGTGGAGGTGGAACTTTTCCCACGACCCGAGGTCGTCGAAAAGCTCCACGACTTCGTAACCGTTCAGCTTTTCGTCGATATCCTTCCGATCCGGTCGCTCGATGAGGCGGCTCGGGCCAAGCTGGCCGATGAGAACCTCAATCGGGAAATCTCGTTGATCGACGAGGTCACCACCCCTTCATACGTGGCGCTCGATCTCGATGGGAGAGTCCTTGGGAAGCTCGGGGGAAAGGTCTCGACCGAGGCGTTCGTCGGATTTCTCAACGATGCGCTGGCCAGTTTCAAACGATCTCCGAAAGTCGTCGGGGAGGGCTCGCTCGGTTGAAGTGTCGCGTAGGAGTCGTGTAGGCTGGGTCTGGACCCAGTTTTGGAATCGCTGGGTCGAGACCCAGCCTACGAGCCTTGGACGGGTTCCCGCGCTTGGGGTCGATTCACGGGACGCCGAGCGCAACCCTCAGGCAGTCATCGACCTGAGCCATCGTCGCGGCCGAGAGCGATCCCAGGACGCGCAGGATATCGCCCTGGTGCATCGTGAGCAGATTTGTCGCGATCAGTGCCGAATCCCTCGCGAGCCCGCATCCGGGCTCGGCCGACAGCTCGATCAGATGTTGCGAGGCTTCGTGGACGCGAGTGATGTTGCCGGAGATCTGCGCGACGATCGTGTTCGTCAGCCGGGCGTTGTCCCGGTCATTCTGAACGACCAGCGCGGGACGGACCTTGGCACCACCCGTCGTGAACGGGTAATCGACGAGCACGACATCGCCGCGATTCACCCTCATGTGCGGGGGTCGAGGACGTTGTATTCGTCCATTTGCGGGTCGTCCCAGCCGTCTTGCCCGAAGACTTTCATCGCGAGAGGGTAGGCGGCCCGCATGTCTTCGGCCAGGGCGCGGATGCGGTCGTAGACGTCGGCCCTGAGGATGACGTACTCGGTTTGTGTCTCGGGATCGGCGAGTCGAACAGGTTCTTCACCCGCGCCCTGAATCTCCTGCCGCTGTTCAGGGGTCAAAGTGGTCATGGGGCGTTCCTTCTGATGATCCGAGCATTGTAACCGAAGTTAGCCTGGTAGTCGCATGTCGGAAGGCCGAAAACCAGGGTCGGAGTCAGTCGCCCATATCATCCCACTCCACCGTCCGGTCGCCGTCAACCACCTCGCCGATGACCCAGGCGGGCAGGTCGACTTCGGTCCGGAGGTAGCGGGTGATGGCGTCGGCGTAATATTCGGCGACGATCAGGACGAGGCCGATCCCCATGTTGAAGACTCGGAACATCTCCGCGTCGGGGACGTTGCCGATCGACTGGAGCCAGGGGAAGACCTTGGGAACGTCCCAGGACTTCCGGAGGCGGATGCCGCAGCCCTCCGGGAGGATGCGGGGCGGGTTGTCGATGAGGCCGCCGCCCGTGATGTGGGCGATCCCGTGGACGATCCGCTTGACCCGGTAATGGCGGTACACCGTCTTCAGCGCCCGGACGTAAATCCTGGTCGGCTTGAGGAATTCGTCGGCCACGGTGCAGCCCAGCTCGGGGACGAACGAGTCGGGCTGGAGCCCCGCTCCGTCGAAGGCGAGCTTCCTCGCCAGGCTGTAGCCGTTCGAGTGCAGGCCCGAGCTGGCCAGGCCGATCACCTTGTCCCCCGGCCGGATCTCCTTGCCGTCGAGGATCTGCTTGCGGTCGACCACCCCGAGGCAGAAGCCGGCCAGGTCGTACTCGCCCGCGTGGTAGAAGTCGGGCAGGATCGCCGTCTCGCCGCCGAGCAGGGCGCATTCGGCCTCGACGCAGCCGTCGCTGATCCCCTGGACCACCTTCTCGGTCAAGCTCGGGTCGTCGCGGCTCATCGCGACGTAGTCGAGGAACAGCAGGGGCTCGGCCCCGGCGCACAGGCAGTCGTTGACCGACATCGCGACAAGGTCGATCCCGACGGTCTCGTGCCGGCCGGTCGCGAACGCCAGCTTCAGCTTGGTGCCGACGCCGTCGGTCGAGGCGACCAGGACCGGGTCGCGATAGGTCCGGGTGAACAGGCCGATGTTGGCGTCGAGCCGGAAGAGGCCGGCGAACCCGCCGGGCCACTCGATCACTCGGGGGGTGTAGGTGCGCCTGAGCAGCCGGGGCAGCAGGGCCATCGTCTGCTCGTAAGCGTCGAGGTCGACGCCGGAGGATTTGTAATCGATCGGCTCGGGCATGGTCGTCCGCGGGTCTGGGAGGATCGTCGACGCCCGGTCATGCCGGTCGACTCGTCCGCCAGTGTACCCCAGGGATCAACCACCTCCAAACGTCCCTCCGTCGGATCATCCTCCGGAAGTCCGCCGAGGTGCTTGATCGGGCCCGGCCCGGGCACTATGTTGGACGGGCAGAGGCCTGGCCCCCAGACCGCTTTCCTTCCCCTTGAACTCGATTCGGAGCGTCGCCAGATGTTGCGGAAATTCGCGATCCTGTCGGTCACACTCATCACCCTGGCCGGGCTCTCCTTCGCCGCCGACGATGACGAGACGCCGACGGGCAAGATCATGGAGCAGATCCAGAACAAGACCAACGCGCTCCGGAAGGCCACCCGGACCAAGGCCGACTTCGCCAAGAGCACCAAGGTGATCACCACCGACACCGAGGCCGTCGTCAAGCTCGCCAAGGAAGCCCGCGAGATCAAGGAGCCGGCCGAGAAGGAGAAGAAGCCCCTGGCCGCCTACCAGAAGCTCATGGACGACATGATCAAGTCGGCCGAGGACCTCTCCAAGCTCGCCAACAAGTCCGGTTCCACCCAGATCCAGGCCAAGGAAGCCTTCACCGCCTACACCAAGACCTGCGCCGCCTGCCATGAGGTCTTCAAGAAGGACGAGTGAGGTCGGAATCTTCTAGAATTCTGGTAGGGCGGGTGAGCGGAAGCGAAACCCGCCAATGCCCGTCGAGGCCGTCTCCGGCGGGTTTCGCTTCCGCTCACCCGCCCTACAAATATCGTCCGAGCCGTCGCTTCAAGCCTGCCGGCCCTCGATCGCCAGCAGGAGGATGACCGTCGCCACCGCCAGCGGCCGGGGCAGGACGCCGTCGGCGTCGTGGGTCAGGTCGACGTGGAACTTCTGGACGAAGATGTTGAGATTTTGCGTCATCGTCCCGACGACCTGGCCGTCGACTTCGATGTGGAACGTCTGGGGCAGCAGGAGGGAGGCGACGTCGACCAGCCTGCGGACGGCCGCCTTCCACGCGCTGTCCTCGGTGACTCGCCCCCGGACGACCCCCGAGGCGTCGAGGATCTCCCAGGAGTCGCGGAACATCGACGACCAGCCCTTGCGTCGGAGCGTGCCGATGTGTTCCCCGGTCTGCGAGTCCGTGACCTGATACGCGGCGCTGAAGTCGACGATCCGATCGGCCGCGATCCGTAGTAGCTCGGCCCCGCCAACCTCGCCGTCGTGGACCCGGATGTCCTCCTTCAGGCGGAACGCCTTTTGTTCCGAGCCGGCTAGCGGCCGGCCATCGAGGGTCGAGATGGTGAAGCCGGCCCCCAGCAGCTTGAAGACCTTGCGACGGGCCAGAAACTGGTCGTGACGATAGATTTCGGGCAACGCTGCGGGCATGAGATATCCTCTCTGGAATGGAACCGGGCGACCGCGGCGATGATCCGCCCTCGGGCCCGTCCGATCAAGTCTTCGCTGACGAGGGTCGACGATTGGCCTGGCCGTTGATCCATTATCTCGACGCCACCCTCCCGGACCTCGCGGCGAACCTGGCGCTCGACGAGGCCCTGCTGGTCGAGGCCGAGGAGCGGGGCGGCCCGTCGGTCCTCCGGGTCTGGGAGCTGGACCATCTCGCCGTGGTCCTCGGCGCCTCGTGCCGGCTGGCGGAGAATGTCCGGGTCGACGAGTGCCGGGCCGACGGCGTGGAGATCGGCCGGCGATCGAGCGGCGGTGGACCGTCGTGATCGG
>JAJYDH010000448.1 GCA_021777685.1 Planctomycetota bacterium
GCAAGCACCGTCGCGGCGCTCCTGAAGATCCGGGACAGATGGACCTGATCCCTCCCTTCGAAACGCCGCGGGCCGGCCCGAGATCGGACCGGCTCGAGTGGCTCCGTCCGCGACCGATCCCGGCTCAGACCAGCTTCTGGACGTGGGCTTCGAGGAACCAGAGCCGCTTGTCGACGACCCGGGAGATCTCGGTGTAGAGGTCGGCGGTGCTCGGGTCGCCGAGATGGTCCGAGTCGTCGATGGCCTGGCGAATCCGCCCGCAATAGAGGCCGAACCGCTCGATCAGGGCGTTGAGGTGCTGGAGCCCCTCGACGGCCTCGGTCGGATACTCGGGGAGGGCCGAGTTCTCCGCGGCCATCCGCGCCGTGCCGGTCGCGTAGCCGCCGAGGAGCGTGGCCCGTTCGGCCAGGAGGTCGACAAACGGCTCGACCTCTCCGGCGATCTCGTCGAACAGGATGTGGAGCTGGTAGAAGTCCGTCCCCTTGACGTTCCAGTGGGCCTGCTTGACCTGGGTGTACAGGTCGAGCGTGTCGGCCAGGCTCTGGTTCAACATCTCGATCAGCTCGGCCCGCTTCTCGGCGGGGATGTCGATGTGGGTCGAGAACTGGCGGGTCTTCACCTGGTGCTGGGTCGCCATGATTATCTAGCTCCTGGAGGTCCGCCCGGCCGGGGCGGATCGGCCGACGCCGAGGATTCCCCGATCGGAACAGACTGGGCGGCAAATCTCAAGCCGAAGGGCGCGAACACTTCGCGGTCGACATCCCGGGATCTGTCAACGGCCATTTCGAATCGAGATGACGCGACGGGGCGGCCGATACAGTGTACGTCAGTTCTCTTGGTAGCGACCGTTGAACACGGGAAGTGAAGGAGTCGACGATGAAGACGACGATTCGCGCGGCCTGCTCCGCGCTCGGACTGCTGGGCTTCTGGATCGCGATGGACTCGATCGCGGCCGACAAGGCCGGCGTCGACGCGAAGACCGCGTTCGCGAGGCTGAAGACGCTCGAAGGCGACTGGAAGGTGGCCGGCGGCGGGGCCCATCCCGACGGCAAGGTCATCTACAAGGTGACGGCGGCCGGCTCCGCACTGATGGAGGATCAGTTCCCGGGCACCGACCACGCGATGGTCTCGATGTACCACCTCGACGGCGACGACCTCCGGATGACGCACTACTGCGCGGCGGGGAACCAGCCGAGGCTCAAGCTCGACCGCGAAGGGTCCACGACCGACGTCTACTCGTTCGTGTTCGACGGCGGGACGAACCTCAACCCCGCCAAGGACATGCACATCCACTCGCTGAAGATCACGTTCCTCGATAGTGGCAAGGTCGAATCCGACTGGGGTTGCTTCATGGACGGCAAGGCGTGCAAGGCGACGAAGCTCGCGATGACCCGGCAATGACGGCCGACCTGGAGGATCACCGGCCTCGCGGCGGACGGCCTTCCGCCGCGAGGCCTGGGCCGGCGTCCGGGCCTGGGCACCGGGCCGGAAGCGGCCACGACCGGCCCCGGGACTTCGGCTCTCCCCGGGGCAGGGGGGATGCGAATTCGACCGCCGGGGCGATCATTCGACGGTGACGCTCTTGGCGAGGTTCCGGGGCTTGTCGATGTCGCACCCCTTGAGGCGGGCGACGTGGTAAGCCAGGAGCTGGAGCGGGACGACGGCGAGCAAGGGCTGGACGACCTCGGGCATGTCGGGGATGGGCAGGAAGTGGTCGGATAGCCTCGCGAGTTCCTCGTCCCCCTCGGTCCCGACGGCGATCACCGGGCCCATCCGGGCGCGGACCTCCTCGACGTTGCTCAGGGTCTTGGCGTGGAGCGAGCCCCGGGGGGCGATGAAGACGCTGGGCGTCTCCGGGTCGATCAGGGCGAGCGGGCCGTGCTTCATCTCGGCGGTCGGGTAGCCCTCGGCGTGGATGTAGCTGATCTCCTTGAGCTTCAAGGCCCCTTCGAGGGCGACCGGGAAGTGGAGGTCGCGGCCGAGGAACAGGACGCTCCTCGCCGCGGCCAGCCGCTCGGCGGCCTCGATGATCCTCGGCTCGGCGGCCAGGACCCGGGCCAGGGCGTCGGGCACGCCCTCGATGGCGTCGACGACGGCCAGGCCGTCGGGGAAGGAGAGCTGGCGGAGCCGGCCGAGGTGGAGGGCCAGGAGGGTCAGGACCGTGACCTGGGCCGAGAACGCCTTGGTGCTGGCGACGCCGACCTCGGGCCCGGCGTGGAGGTAGATCCCGCCGTCGGCCTCGCGGGCGATGGTGCTGCCGACGACGTTGCAGATGGCCAGGGTCGGGTGCCCCCGGCGCTTGGACTCGCGGAGCGCGCCCAGGGTGTCGGCGGTCTCGCCCGACTGGCTGAGGACGAAGACGAGCGTCCGGTCGTCGAGCGGGGCGTTCCGGTAGCGGAATTCGCCCGCGTATTCGACCTCGACGGGCAGGCTCGCCAGCCGCTCGATGAGGTACTCGCCGACCAGGGCCGCGTGCCAGCTCGTCCCGCAGGCGACGAGGACGACCCGGCGGACCCGGCGGAGCTGCCTCGGCGTCATGTTCAGCCCGCCGAACGCAGCGGTGCCCTCGCCCCGACGAAGTCGGCCCCGGCAGGCGTCTCGAACGGTGTCGGGCTGCTCGCGGATCTCCTTGAGCATGTAGTGGGCGTGGGCGCCCAGCTCGGCGAGGTCGGGCGACCAGTCGAGGCGGTCGATCCGGGGGGTGATCGGCCCTCGCTCTCGGTGGCGGATCTCGAAGTCGTCGGGGGTCAGCCGGACGACCTCGCCGTCCTGGAGGAACGCCACGCGGGCGGTGTGGGGCGCGATGGCCGAGGGGTCGCTGGCGATCAGGTGTTCCCCCTCGCCCAGGCCGACGACGAGCGGGCTGCCGAGCTTCGCGCCGACGACCTGGCCGGGGCATCGCGGGCTGACCACGGCCAGGCCATACGTCCCTTCGAGCCGGGGCAGGACGCGGTTGACCGCGTCGAAGAGGTCGTCGCCGTCGCCCAGCTCGCGGGCGATCAGGTGGGCGATGACCTCGGTGTCGGTCTGGCTCCGGAACTCGACCCCGACGGCTTCGAGCCCCTGGCGGAGCGCGGCGTGATTCTCGATCACGCCGTTATGGACGACCGCGACCGAGCCCGGCCCCTCGCCGCCGACGTGGGGGTGGGCGTTCCGGTCGTTCGCCGGCCCGTGGGTGGCCCATCGGGTGTGGCTGATCCCGCACGACCCCCGCGCCGGCTGTTCCAGGAGCGACTCCTCCAGGACGCGGACCCGACCCGCCTTCTTGCGGAGCGCGAGCCGGTCGCCGTCGAGGGTCGCCACCCCCGCGCTGTCGTACCCGCGATACTCCAGCCGGCGGAGCCCGGCCAGCAGGATCGGGCTCGCCTCGTGCGGCCCGGTGTATCCGACGATCCCGCACATGAATCAGTCCTCCTTGATAGATGCCGAGACTTCAAGGGCCCTCGCCGAGGCCGCCCCCGGCCGGCCGGGAGTGACCGGGCCCGCGACGCATGAGCAGTCGCGCCGCCAGGTGCACGACCGCGACGACGACGAGCCCGATCAATGCTCCGAGGAGCGAAGCGGCCGCGAACATGAGCAGGATCATGATGGCCGGCGCCGGCCCGTCGAGATCCTCGTCGCGGATCAGGAGGACCAACCCGGCGCAGAGGGATAGGGCCCAGGTGGCCATCGAATACGCGTAAGCCAGCCTCCACATGCGGCCCGATCCGCAGTCGACCGTCGGGCGAAACCGAATCGGGGCGGCATAGGGATCGAAGCGTTCCATCGCGGTTCGTGTCCCCTTGCGGGCGATCGACCACCCCTCTAGCAAGCCCCCGCTCGGGCGTCTTTCGGCGCGATTTCGGCCGGTCGGAGCAATTCCGGCGGATACAAGAAGGCGCTCTCAACGTAGACGCCGTTGAGTGTCGTCTGCTCAACTCGCCTGGCATGCTCGCCCGGATGGCGTTTCAGATGGGCCAGGACCCCTCGCGCCAGCGGCTGACTGGGACCGAGGAGAGTGACGTCGAAGACCGGGTCGAGGCGGAGATCTGGAAGTTGATCGAAGGCCCGGATGACGGCCCCGTAGCCATTCCTGGGCCCTTCTTTGTCGACCCCCTTGCAGATCAGGTTGAGGGTCCAACGCTCGTTGTCGTTCGTATAAAGCCAGAATGCGGCCATGATCTCGAGCCCGTCGCGGACGAGCTGTTCGATCAGCTTCTGCCCGTCCGCAAGCCGGTAGATTACCAGTATTGCTTGATCCACGGCAGGACTCCGTGCGGTGTCTCGGTGATGGCCTCGATCATCGATCTGGCGCGGTCTCTGGTCCATCGATTGTAACGGCTGTCCTCCTTCCAGTCTTTCACGATGTCCCAGTTCCACTTGAGGCGAACTTCTCCGGACAGGTCATGCTTGAACGAGGTGCCGAGTTCGGCCGTCCGGATCAAGGTTTCGAAATCGTGCGTGTATGCCCCCTTGATGAGGTCCTTCTCGGGAAAGTCATGCTTCCTCGTGAGCCTCGCCACGCACGCCTTGAGCCCGCATTCGACCGCATAGCCCGCCAGATAATAGGCGCCGTCGTACTTCCTGGCCTCGAAGAGGGCGGTTGCCTCCTCGATCCGGACCAGAGCCAGCTTCTGGAACTGGACGCGGTTCAAGCTTGCGGCCCGTCCGGGGTCTTCAGCGAGAACGGCGTGAAGTCCGTGTTGACGTCGTAGAAGTCCTCGTGCTCGGCCCGCTTGAGGAAGCCGACGACCTTGTAGGTCAAGGGCGTGGCGAGCACCTCCCAGCCGACCTTCAGGCAGTAGTTCATCTTGAGGACGTCGAGCAATCGGTCGTTGTCCCAGACCCACAGGAAGGCGACCGGGTAGAAGATCAGCGAGTCGGCGGCCTCTCCGACCATCGTCGAGCCGATCGTCCTGACCCAGAGCCAGCGGCCCCTCGTCCGGACCTTGATCTTGGCCAGGACGTAGGAGTTGACGAACTCGCCCGCGAAGAATGCCAGGATCGAGGCCAGGACGATCCTCGGGGCGTTGCCGAAGACCGCCTCGAAGGCCGCCTGGTTCTTCCACCGGGGGTCGGGCGGGAGTTGGATCACGACCCAGCTCATCGCCGAGGCGAAGATGATCGCCGCGAACCCCGCCCAGACCACCTTCCTCGACCGGGCGTAGCCGTAGACCTCGGTGAGGATGTCGCCGAAGAGGTAGCTGATCGGGAAGAACAGCACGCCGGCGCCGAAGACGAAGTCA
>JAJYDH010000449.1 GCA_021777685.1 Planctomycetota bacterium
GTCGACCCCGAGCCGCCTCCGTGACGCCTCCCACGATACCCCGACCGGCCCTCCGCCGCCAGACTCCGGCGAGGGCCGGAGGTCGAAAATGACGTTGCCAGCGGTCATCGACGGGAATGCCGGCCCGATTTTCTCCCCTCTCCCTCCGGGCTGACCGACCGACACTTTTCCTTCGCCAACCGATCAGCAGGCATCCTATCTCTCTCCCCTCTCCCTTTGGGAGAGGGGCCGGGGGTGAGGGGCGCCGCATGACCAGCGAGCCGGAAAACAGGGCTCGATCGACGATGGCTCGACCGGCAACGCCCCTCACCCCGGCCCTCTCCCAGGGGGAGAGGGAGGTAGAATCGGCTCCGATGAAGGTCGAGAATGTGTCGGTCGGTCAGCCCTCCGGGAGGGGGGCCGGGGGGCGTCGCATCGTCAACGGGCAGGAAAACGGGGCTCCAGCGGGGATCGCTCGTCCGGCGACGACCCTCACCCCGGCCCTCTCCCGGAGGGAGAGGGAGGCAGAAAAGACTCCGCTGGACCAGGATGTCCGCAAGCTCACCGTCACTCGGGCCGGAAACGGCCGACGCCGCCGGCGGATCGGGCCGACGGCGTCTCGTGATTATCGGCGGCTTCGAGGCGGATGCTCACCCGGCCTGCCAGACCTGCATCACCTCGTTGAGGCTCCTGGTCAGGTGGACCTTGGTGTCGACCGCGGCGACCAGCGCCGCCGGGATCAGGTGGTGCAGGCCGTCGGCCGAGCCTCGACGGGTCAACTTGATCTGCTCGCCCTCGACGCGATCGACCGTCCCGACGTGCGCCCCCGTGCAGTCGACGACTTCCTGGTGCTTCTCGATGTGATCCGTGAAGATCAAGGTGCCCATCTCGCGCTCCTGGTTCGAGGCTTGGGAGAGTAGCCCGTTCAGGCGGACTGGCGAAACAACCCGCAAGGGCTGTACCGCTTTTATACCAGAGCCCGGCTCGTGAAGATCCAGGGTGGAGCCAAAGACCGTCGATCCGACCGGCCGGCCACTATCCCTGGCTCGCCGTCGAGTCCGACCCGGCCTTGCCCGAATAAGCCGGATCGGGCCGAGCCGGGAGGTTCGGCCCGGGGCTCGATGGCCCGTCGAACCGTACCCGCTCGCCCGGCTCGGTCCTCAGACCCGAGCCCTCAGTCCTTTTCGAGAGCAGGTCGAGGACCGACGGCCCGTCCGTGCCCAGGGCCCGGAAGAAGTACCCCCGGCAGACGACGACGCTCTCGCGGTAGGGCCGGTGGCGGGACAGGATCGCGTGGGCCTCGGCGACCCGGTAATGCGGGACCATCGCGAACAGGTGGTGCGTCAGGTGGAACGCCTGGCCGTGGGGGAAGACCACGGCCGAGAGCAGGGGATTCACGCGGAAGACCCGCGAGTTGGTCAGGTCGCCGTCGTCCGGGGCGTTGCTGTGGTGGGCGATCTCGCGGAGCTGCATATATAGAGGATAGGCGGTCAGCAGAGGGACGACCCAGAACAGCCAGAACACCGGCCAGCCGCCCGAGGCGTGGACCATCGTCAGGGCCGAGAGCCAGTAGGCTCCGCGCATCGACCGGGCCACGCGGACCCGGTAGACGCCGCGAACCTCCCTGGTCGACCCGCTGCCCAGGTTCGCGGCCTTCGCCCGGCCCAGGAGGTAGCGGAGGATCGACGGCGGCCAGAGCCCCCGGACGACGTAGCGGGCCCAGAACCCGGGCTTCGAGACCGGGAAATGGTGGGGGGCGGGATGGTTGAGCCGGACGAGGTCGGGGTCGCGGGACGGGTCGTTGACGAACCGGTGATGGCCGAGGTGGGCGTCGCGATACTTCCGGGTCATCGCGACGAGGGGGAACATCAGCAGGAGGTCCGACGCCAGCTCGTTGAGGAGCTTGTCCTTGAACAGCGTGTAATGGCTGGCGTCGTGGGCCAGGCCCGAGAGCCGGTGCTGGAAGGCCGCCACCGCGAACACGCCCAGGACCGCCAGCGGGACGAACCCAACGGTCGGCAGCGACCCCGCCGCCCAGGCGCGATAGGTCCACGCGCAGGCGGCCAGGGTCGCGGCCAGGCCGAGGTATTCGCGGGCGATGAACCGGACGTTGGTCCGGTTGTCGACCCGCATCAGGCGGACGACCGCCCGGTGGGCCTCGTCCCAGGTCAGGTCGGCATCGGCATCGGCCATCGTCGGAGACCTTCGAGAAAAGGAGAGTTCCCCGACTCTCTTTTCGCGTCGGAGGGCCGCCGGGCTTGAGCCAAACCGGTCATCGGAGCCACCGATCGAGCGACGTCCGGGCCCGGTCGACTCGTCCCAGACGAAGCCATTCGCGGATCAATCCGAGCCGCCGGGCGTGGATCGGCCGGGACGGGACGCCCGAGCCGGGGGGCGGGGGTTCGGGCACGAGCCGGGCGGCGACGGCCTCGACCAGCGCGTCGATGCCGTCCCCCCGCTCGGCCGAGACGGCGATGGCCCCGATTTCCCGGTCGTCCCAGGCCGCCGGCAGGTCGAGCTTGTTGGCGACGACCAATGCCCCCGGATGATCGGCGAGGACCGCCCGATCCAGGTCATCCAGGGGCTCGGAGCGGTCGAGGACGACGAGCACGAGGTCGGCGCCTCGCTGTCGGGCGCGGGCGAGGGCGACCCCCTCGGCCTCGATCGGGTCGAGGGCCGCGCGGAGGCCCGCGGTGTCGGCCAGCTCGACCGGCCAGCCTCCGAAGGCGGCAAGGACGGTGACCACGTCGCGGGTCGTGCCGGGGGTCGGGGCGACGATCGCCCGGTCGTAACCCGCCAGGGCGTTGAGCAGCCGGCTCTTGCCCACATTAGGGCGGCCCGCCAGGACGACCCGCCAGCCCGCCGTCAGCCTCGTCCCGAGCCTTGCCCGCTCGATCAGCCCGTCCAGGAGGAAAATGGCTTCGTCTGGGATCGCGTCGAGGGCCCGGCGAATCTCGTCGTCGAGCGCCCCCTCGGCCTGGTCGAGCATGACTTCGGCGACCCGGACGGTCGGGGCCGAGCCCAGGGCCAGGCTCGCCTCGGCCCGGAGGCTCGAACCGGCCGAGTGCCGGGCCCAGGCCCGTTGGCTTCGAGTTTTTGCCCCGGCCGCCCCCAGGGCCTCGACCACCAGCGCGATCGCCGCCGGGCCGCCGTGGCACTGGATCTCGACCTCGGGCGGCCGACCCCCCTCGTCGATCACGACCGCGACGACCTCATCCCCCAGCCCGGCACCGATCCGCCCGACCCGGAGCCGACCGGGAGGAGTCTCGGCCAGCCGCCGCCCCCGGACCGGCCGGAAGGCCGAATCCGCCATCGCCACCGCCCCCGGTCCCCAGACCCGGATCACCGCGATCGCCCCCCGGCCGGGGGCCGTCAGCACGCTCAAAAAAGGACTGAGGACTGAAGACTGAGGACTGACTTTGGTACGACTCACGGCGATGTCTCACCCCTGAGTCCTGAGTCCTGAGTCCTGAGTCCTTCCTGGCAGAGACCTTCGAGGACCAGATGCGGCACGACCTCGGCCCCGGGCCATTCGACCCACCGGGCGAAGGTCGGGGCGTCGCCGCCGGTCCAGACCAGCCAGGGGGCGGACGACAGGCCCTCGGCCTGGCGGGTGACCAGCTCGCGGATCGTGCCGACGACCCCCCAGAAGATGCCCGCCTCCAGCGAGGGGACGGTCGAGCGGCCGAACGGGGCGGGGACATCGCGGGGGACGACCTCGGGCAACTGGGCCGTGAGCAGGTGCAGGGCCTTCCCCATCGGCCCCAGCCCCGGCGCGATCGCCCCGCCCTGCCAGACCCCCTCGGCCGAGATCCGCTCGACGACGACCGCCGTGCCGCACGAGACGACCAGACCAGGCCCTCGCCCCCGATGCCGGGCCAGCGCCGCGACGACCCCGAGCGCCCGGTCGGCCCCTCCCGTGTCCGTCAGCACCAGGTCGTGCCGGACCGGGACATCGGCCACCGATCGATACCAGCGGACCTGATCGACGCCCTTATCGTCCAGGAATCGGCCAAATCGCCCCGCCAGCGGAGGGTTGACCGACGAGATCGCCCACGAAACTTCGGCCCCCGACAATCCCCAATCGTCCCAGGCCGAGGCCCACGCGGAGGGGTCGTCGAGCGGCAGGGCGAGCGTCGCCCCGAGCCGGCCGTCGGGGCCGACTCGCCCCCACTTCAGCCGCGAATTGCCCAGGTCGGCGACGATGCGGGTCACGACGTCGGGTGCTCCGGGATGGGGCGGGCCGGCCTCAATAATACTGGGCGTACCGCCACCAGGGGCCGCTCAGGTGCCAGTAGACATGTTCCGGCGTGGCTGGTCTGGGAGGCCCGGCCGGGCTGTAGATGAGGCCGCTCGGGGGGTAGGTGAAACCATTCTCGAACTCGACGCCGCCATCCTGATCGTGGATCGACCGGAACCAGAACAGCCCGACCCGACGGCCTTTTTCTCCCGAGGGGTCGTCTTGGCGCCCCGGTCGCGGCTCGGCCAGGCATCGCACGAGGGCCGGCTCGCTCAGCCTGAAGCGGAGGAGGTTGTCGCGGTCCGTCGCCAGCAAGGCCGCCCCGAGCAGGCCGGCGAGGGGGACGAAGGCCCACTCGGCGACCCGCCATCGAGAACGCAGCGTGGCCGCCTTATTATAGAGGAGGAGCGACCAGACGACCCAGGCGAGCCCGATCACGAACCCGGAGCCGATCAGCAGGAGGGCGGCCATGAGGTCGATGATCAGGTCGCTGAACACCACCGCCGCGCCGATCAGCCAGAGGACCGACGACCCGGCGACCAGGATCCGGAACCATCGGGATATCGAGGCGGCCCGATCGTCCGCGAGCGAAGACGTCCCGTCGGGCGCCTCGTCCCGGGGTCCGGCGGCCGGCGGCTGCTCGCTGGAAGACACGGGTGGCCTCGCTCGGGTGGGGCTCGATCAGGCGTCCGACGCGGCCTCGGCCGGCTCGGGCGTGGGCTCGGGCCGGGGCCTCGGCTTGACGACCGGCGCGGGCTGGGCGGGCTCGGGGAGCGTGTCGAGCAGCTCGCCGATCCGGTGGACCAGGGTGGGAATGCCCTTGCCGGTGACGGCGGAGATCGGGATCACCTCGCGGCAAAGTTCGGCCGAGATCCGCTCTCGGGCGGCGTCGGAGCCGGTCAGGTCGAGCTTGGTGACGACCAGGACCTCGGGCCGGGCGGCCAGGGCCGGGCTGTACAGCTCCAACTCGTGGCGGATCGCCCGGTAGTTGGCGACCGGGTCCGAG
>JAJYDH010000021.1 GCA_021777685.1 Planctomycetota bacterium
ATCTCCGGTCGTGATCCTGCCCCCCTTGATGGCGATCGGAGACGACTGGCGGTCGAAGGCGAAGGGCCTGGCGGCGTTCTCCTTGACCCTCGGCGTGGGCGGGGCCGCTTGGCTCTGGCTGGGCGGCGAGGGTGTCTTGCGGACGTTCCGCTACCACGGCGAGCGGGGCCTGGAGATCGAATCGCTGGCGGCGTCGGGCTACATGGTGGCCCACAAGCTGGCCGGGGTCCTGATCTTCAGCCATTTCAGTCACGGCGGATTCAACCTGTCCGGCCCAGGGGCCCGCGACGCGGCGCGGCTCTCGCCGATCATCCAGGCCGCCTTGCTGGTGCTCGTCGCCGCGAGGGCCCGCCGGGCGGGGCCGTCCGAGTCCCTGCGTTTCGCCGCCGCGGGCCTGCTCGCATTTTTGGTCTTCGGCAAGGTGCTCTCGCCGCAGTACCTGATCTGGCTGTTCCCGTTCCTGGCCGTCCTGGACGGCCCGAGGGCGACGGCCGCCCGATGGCTGTTCCTGGCGTGCTGCGTCCTGACGACGATGATCTATCCCAACCGTTTCGGGGCCCTGATGGCCTTCCGCGACGACGCGGTCGTCATCCTGGCGGTGAGGAACGTCGGGCTGGTCGTGCTGTTCGCGCTGATGATCGGCCCGACCCGACCATACCCATTAAATCTAGATAATTTCAAATCTGAAATTTGAGATTTGCGATCCGGGTTCTACCCCTCGCTCACTCCCACTCGATCGTCCCGGGCGGCTTGCTCGTGACGTCGTAGACCACGCGGTTGACCCCCTTGACGGCGTTGATGATCCGGGTCGAGGCGCGGGCCAGCAGGTCGTGCGGGAGCCTCGTCCAGTCGGCGGTCATGAAGTCGTCGGTGTCGACCGATCTCAGGGCGATGACATTCTCGTAAGTCCGGCCGTCGCCCATGACGCCGACCGACTGGACGGGCAACAGGACGGCGAACGCCTGGCCGATCTGGCGGTAGAGGCCGGCGTCGACCAGCTCTTCGAGGAAGATGGCGTCGGCCTGTCGGAGGACTTCGAGCCTCTCGGCGGTGACCTCGCCCAGGCAGCGGACGGCCAGGCCGGGGCCGGGGAACGGGTGGCGCCAGACCAGGCTCTCGGGCAGGCCCAGCTCCAGGCCGAGCCGGCGGACCTCGTCCTTGAAGAGGTCGCGGAGCGGCTCGATCAATTTGAAGCCAAGCTCGGCCGGCAGGCCGCCGACATTGTGGTGGTGCTTGATCGTCGCCGCCGGGCCGTCGACGCCGCCGCCGCTCTCGATCACGTCGGGGTAGAGCGTCCCCTGGGCGAGGAAGGTCGCGCCGTCGATCGATTTGGCCTCGTCGCGGAAGACGTCGATGAACGTGTGGCCGATCCTGATGCGCTTCTCCTGGGGGTCGGTCACGCCCCGGAGCGCCCCGAGGAAGCGGTCGGCCGCGTCGACGACCCGCAGCTCGGCCGAAGAGTGGGCACCGAACGCCTCGGCGACCGCCGCACGCTCGCCCGAGCGGAGCAGGCCGTTGTCGACGAAGACGCAGACCACCCGCGACCCCAGCGCCCTCGCCAGCAAGGCCGCGCAGACCGCCGAGTCGACCCCGCCCGAGAGCCCGCAGACGACCCGTTCAGTCGAACCCACCCGCCGGCCGACGTCCTCGACCGCCCGATCGAGGAACGCATCCATCGTCCACGACCCCGGACTGTGGCAGACCCGGTCCAGGAAGTTGCCGAGCACGAGCGCCCCGTAGGGCGTGTGGGCGACCTCCGGGTGAAATTGCAACCCATAGACCGGCAAGGTCCGGTGCCGGACCGCCGCGACCGGACAGGTCGCCGTCGCCGCGACGGGCACGAACAGGTCGCCAGGCGCGCGGACCTGGTCGCCGTGGCTCATCCAGACGATGGAGGACTCGGGCACGCCGTGGAAGAGCGGATCGGCCGGGTCGATCACCTTGCACTCCGCCCGCCCAAACTCGCGCGCCGGGCTCGGCTCGACCTTCCCCCCCAGCGCCTCGCAGGCCAGTTGCATCCCGTAACAGATCGCCAGGACCGGGATACCCATCTCGAAAAGCTCGGGGTCGCAATGCGGCGCGCCCGGCTCATAGACGCTGGAAGGCCCGCCCGAGAGGATCAAGGCCAGCGGGTTCAGCTCGCGGAGCCGCTCCGGCGAGATGTCATGCCGGACGATCCGCGCGAAGGCATGCCGCTCGCGGACCCGCCGCGCGATCAACTGGACGAACTGCGAGCCGAAGTCGAGCACCAGGACGGGGCGATCGGCGGGTTCGGGGCGATCCATGAAGGGACGGGACCTCACGGGAATTCAGACCGGGACCAAAACGTCAGTGTATCAACTCGATGGCTTCGGGAAAATTGCAAGAGGAACCCAAGGACCCTCAGCCGAATGTGAACCAGAGGTCCCGCTCCGCATCCAGGATCTCGTCGAGCCAACCGACAAACTCGCCCGCGAACTCGACCGCCGCGGGTTCCTCCTCCGTCGGCGAATTCTTCCGGCCGACCCGGTAAGTGACCTGCTCGCGGAGGTCGACCAGGCCGGGGCGGAACGTCCGGAGCTTCTCTAGCCCGATCGCCGCGTACGGCGCCTCGGGCGAGGAATTCGAACCGAACAGGGGCACCCCTTCGATCAGGCCCCGGAGAAAGGCACGGGTCGGGGGCGAGCCCAGCTTCCGGGCGAGGCCCCAGAGCCCCTCTTCCAGGGCCGAGGCGTGGTAGGTGTCGGCCCGGGTGAAAAGCCAATCCTGACCATCCGAAGCCAACGCGGCGGCGGCGATCGCATGCGCGGTCGACTCCTCGCCGAGGTCGGCGAACGGGACGCCGGTCATGATCGCCCGCTCCACGATCCCCGCGACCTGCCGGGTCAGATCATCGGGCCGGTGCGGGACCCGAGAGGCGAACTGTCCCGCGATCCGCCCGACCGCCACCTCGTCCTTCGACCCGAAGAGATCGCGCATCGTCGCCACCGAGAAGCCGGCCAGGTTCATACGCCTCGACATCGACCCTCCCCGACCGATCTCGTCTCGATCCGCATTCAAACCCAATGGCCCGAGGATGAGGACAACATCGCCCGGGGAGCTTCCCTATATTCACCCGGGGAGGGCCGCGACGATCATACTTTTTCGTTCTTTCCCCGACCTCAGCGACTTCTGTGAGGCTCCTCGGCCATTTGGAGTGCGGAGCCAAGCTCCCGCACTCCAAAGCGGGCGACCTCATTCCCGCTCATCGCCCCACGCCACGACCTGGACCGGGCTCCCGCTCTCGACGTCGCGGAACGTCACCTCGCCAGCCTCCCAGTCGAGCAGGGCGAAGGTCCGCGAGGTCGAGACGACGGGGGCCGAGATGACCGAGCCGGGGTTGATGACCAGGCCGAACTCGGAACGATAGAGCATCGGCTTGTGGGTGTGGCCGACGACGAGCAGGCTCGCGTCCATCTCCTTGAGCCAGCGGTCCAGGAGGTAGGGTGGGTGGGTCTTCCGCGTGACGAAGTCCATGTCGTCGCCGGGCGAGCCGTGGGCGATGACGCCGACCCTCGGGCCGTCGGCGACGAGCCGATGGGGCGGCAGGGTCTTGAGGACTTCGACCGTCTCCGCCGACGGCATCCCGCCGCCGAAGGTGCTCGGGACGCCGGGCAGGCCCTCAGCCCGCTCGACGGCCCAGCGGTCGTGGTTGCCCCGGACGGAGTCGACCCCTCGCTCGGCGAGGAAGGCGACGACCCGGTCGGGGAAGGGGCCGTAGCCGACCAGGTCGCCGGCGCAGACGATCCGGTCGGCCCCGAGGAGGGTCAGGTGCGACCAGGCCAGCTCCAGGGCGACGAAATCGCCGTGGATGTCGGAGATCAGGCCGAGCTTCATCCGGCCTTCTCGGCCTTCGAGGCGAGGGCGGCCAACTCGACCGAGCGCCTGTAGGCGGCCTCGACCGCGTCCATCAGGGCGGCGCGGACGCCGCCTCGCTCGAGGGCGTGCAGGCCGGCGATGGTCGTCCCGGCGGGGCTGGCGACCTGATCTTTCCGATAACCGGGATGCTGGCCCGGCTCCAGGACCATCTTCGCCGGGCCCAGCACGGTCTGCGCCGCGAGGGCCAGCGCCGTCTCTCGGGGGAGCCCGACCCGGACCCCGCCGTCGGCCAGGGCCTCGATCATGATGTAGACGAACGCCGGCCCGCTGCCCGAGAGCCCGGTCACGGCGTCGAGCTGGGCCTCGGGCACTCGGAACGCCTTGCCGACCGCTTCGAGACAGGTGGCGACGATCGCCTCATCCCCCTCCACCGAGGCCGGGCCCAGGCAGTAGGCCGCCGCGCCCTCGCCGACCAGGGCCGGGGTGTTGGGCATCGCCCGCGCGAGTCGCCGGTCGGCCCCGAGGCCGGCCGAGAGGGTCGCCAGCGTCACCCCGGCCGCGACCGAGACGACCAGGTGATCGCGCGTGATCGCCGACCGGAGTTCGGCCAGGACGTCGGCCATCGTCTGGGGCTTCACCGCAAGCACGACGACGTCGCTGTTCTTCACCACGTCGAGGTTCGAGTCGTGCGTGCGGATCCCCGTGGCGGTCGCGAGCGAGGCGCGGGCGGGCGGGTGGGGGTCGCTCGCCGAGATCGCGTCGATCGGCGTCCCGTCGCGGATCATCCCCCGGATCAGGGCCGTCGCCATCTTGCCGGCCCCGATGAACCCCCAGCGTCGCGAAAATTCGGGCGACCCGTCTCCCCGACAGTCGAGCTTCGTTGACGGGACCTGGACCGTGCTCATCGTGCTCTCCCGCCGCTCCGTTCGATCTTCCGAGGTTCCGATGACATCATTCTAACCCAACCCGCGACCGCCCGCCGCGCGGCGAAAAACTCGAAGCCAATCCGGCCCGAAGGGGGAGCGATTTTCGGCCGAGGCCCGATGGTGGCCTTGCAAACCGGCCGGGGATTTGGATAATTCTCTCTTTTCCGCCAGATCGAACCCGCAGGGACTTCGGAGAGCGCGTCGTGGCCGTACCCAAAAGACGGAAGTCCAAATCAGCCAAGGGTAACAGACGAGCCCACGACTTCCTGGTCGCGCCGGCCCTGAACACTTGCCCGCAATGCAAGCTCGCGGTCCCGCCGCACAAGGTCTGTCATCTCGTCGAGGAGTGCGGCAATATCCAGCGCTCCAAGCCCCACAATCCGACGGCCCGGGACAAAGAGAAGGTCTGAGTCCGGATCGGAATGATTCATCGCCCCGGGCCCCGGGGTTGAAGGAGCCCGTCCCATGGGACGTCAGTGCGAAGTCAGCGGCAAGAAGACCTCGTTCGGCAACCACATCACCACCCGGGGCAAGGCCAAGTACCTCGGCGGCGTGGGCATCAAGTGCACCGGCGTGAGCCGGCGCATGTTCAAGCCGAACTTGCAGCGCATCCACGTCTGGCTGCCCAACGGCAAGACCACCCACGTGACCGTCGCCACCTCTGTCATCCGGACCGGCAAGCTCACGCTTGAGGTCGACGGCAAGGTCCAGACCTTCCCGCTCATCAAGGCGTCCAAGGGCAGCGCCAAGGCCCGGGCCGAACTCAAGAACCTCTACCCGATCTGATCGGTTTGGGTTCGTTTGAATCACTCTCGAAGGCGGGCTCACGCCACCGGCGTCGGCCCGTCTTCCTGCGTTTCGAACAGCCCCGCCAGCGGGAACCGGAACCCCGGCAGGACCGCCCCGCCGTCAAGCTCATCGCCGGCCTGGAGGATGCGGACGATCGTTGGCGAGTCGTAGGCGTAGACCTTGCGATGCTCGGGATAGACAACCCAGACCAGTCGGACGCCCGCGCGGAAGTATTCTTCGAGCTTTGACATGATGTCGAAGGCGATGTCGGACGGGCTGATGATCTCGACGGCGAGGTCGGGCACGACGTCCCAGGCCGCGGCAGGGGGAACCTGACGATTCAGGGGCCAACGCTCGCGAGAGACCAGAGCAATGTCGGGGCGACGTCTCAACCTCGGCTCGGCCTCCAGGACAAAAAGAACCTCGGTGACGACCCGACCGAGTCGATTCGAGGTCGCGAAGTAGCCCATCGTTTGGGCGAGGAACGACGCAAACCAGCCTGATTGCGCACCCAAGGGCGGTTCCTCCACGACGATGCCGTCGACGACCTCGTAATGCTCGGCAACGATCCGGCCGTCGACGACCTCGTAAAGCTCGGAAGGCTCGACGATCGATGTCTCGGGTTCTTCGAGTTCGGGATCGGTCACGGTGGCCATGCTTCGCCTCCAGGAATCCGGGTGATTGAAGGTCGAACTACCTCGATTCTTATCATACGAGGACGCGGGCCTCACTGTCGTCGACGGACCCGTTCAGTCGTTGATTTTGATGTCCCCCTCGCCGAACATCCGTCGGTCGCCGAAGTCCTGATCAGAGCCGGCGAGATAGATGTCCAGGAAGTCCTCGAACGATGGCGCGACAGGATAGCGTTCTTGCCCGAAATCCCAGAGGCAAACCGTACCTCCGTCGTTGGGATCGGCCGTCAACCGGATGGCGTAGGCGTGAGAGTGGATCAGGAAGTCGGCGAAAGGAAACCATCGATCGGTCCAGTCGGCCCCTTCACGGCCCGTCGGATCGCCGGGCATCTGGTAGGAGCAGTAGTCGCGGACCGAGAGCAAGGCGGGCAGTCCCCAGAAACAAAAGGAATGTCGGTCCGACGGCCAATCGCGGTCCTGGTCCTCGGTCATCCCATCGACCGCGGCAAGGTAGCTCCGGAAGGCCGGCGGAAGGACGACGCCGTAACGCGACTCGAACGCGCCGAGGGCCTCGGTCGAGGCCCCCGGCCGCAACGTCAAGCCGTCGGCGATCCATTTCGCCTTCAGTCGCTCGATCAAGTCGGACATCCGATCAGACCTCGTCATCCTCGCGGAGCTTGGCCAGGACGGCGAGGTCTTCGAGGGTCGAGGTATCGCCCGCGCTCTCGCGGCCGGCGGCGATATCCCTCAGCAATCGGCGCATGATCTTGCCGCTGCGGGTCTTGGGCAGGGCGTCGGTGAAGCGGATGTCGTCGGGGCGGGCGAGGGCGCCGATCTCCTTGACGACGTGGGCTTGCAGTTCCTTCTTGAGGGCGTCGCTGGCGACCTGGCCCGATTCGAGGGTCACGAAGGCGGCGATGGCCTGGCCCCTCAGCTCGTCGGGCTTGCCCACCACGGCGGCCTCGGCGACCTTCGGATGGCTGACCAGGGCGCTCTCGACTTCCATCGTGGAAAGCCGGTGGCCGGAGACGTTCAGGACGTCGTCGACCCGGCCCATGATCCAGTAATTGCCGTCGGCGTCGCAGCGGGCGCCGTCGCCCGTGAAGTAGGCGCCGGGGACCTCGGACCAGTAGGTCGACTTGTAGCGATCGTCGTCGCCGTGGAGGGTCCGGAGCATCGACGGCCAGGGCTGTCGGATGACGAGGAATCCGCCGTGGCCGGGCGGGACGGGCGTGCCGTCCTTGGTGACGATCTCGGGGACGATCCCGGGCAGGGGGCGGGTCGCCGAGCCGGGGGTGGTGGGCGTGGCCCCGGGGAGCGGGGAGATCATGATGGCGCCGGTCTCGGTCTGCCACCAGGTGTCGACGATCGGACAACGGCCGCCGCCGATGACGTTGTGGTACCACATCCACGCCTCGGGGTTGATCGGCTCGCCGACGCTCCCCAGCAGGCGGAGGCTCGAAAGGTCGTACTTCTTCGGGAACTGCTCTCCCCACTTCATGAACGCCCGGATGGCCGTCGGCGCGGTGTAGAGGATGGAGATCCTGTAATCCTGGATGATCTTCCAGAACCGCCCCTCGTCCGGCCAGTTGGGAGCCCCCTCGTACAGGACGACGGTCGCGCCGTTGGCGAGCGGACCGTAGACGAGGTAGGAATGCCCCGTGACCCAGCCGACGTCGGCGGTGCAGAAATAGGTGTCGTCGTCCTTGAGGTCGAAGACCCATTTCGAGGTGAGCGTCGCGCCCAGGAGATAGCCGCCGGTGGTGTGGAGGATGCCCTTCGGCTTGCCGGTCGAGCCCGACGTATAGAGGATGTAGAGGGGATGCTCGCTGTCGACCGGCTCGGGCGGGCAGTCGGCCGAGGCGTCGGCGGCCAGGTCGTGCCACCAGCGGTCGCGGCCCTCGGTCATGGCGATCTCGTGGCCGCTCCGCTTGCAGACGATGACGCTCTCGATCGTCGGGCAGACCGCCACGGCGCCGTCGGCGTTCTCCTTGAGCGGGACGACCTTGCCCCGGCGGAAGCCGCCGTCGGCGGTGACGAGCACCTTTGCGGCGCAGTCCTGGATGCGTCCGGCCAGGGCCTCGGAGCTGAAGCCGCCGAAGACGACCGTGTGGGGCGCCCCGATCCGGGCGCAGGCGAGCATGGCGATGACCGCCTCGGGGATCATCGGCATGTAGATCGCGACGACGTCGCCGGCCTTCACGCCCTGGCCCTTGAGCACGTTGGCGAACGTGGCCACCTCGCGCTGGAGGTCCTGATAGCGGAGGACCCGGCGGTCGCCCGGCTCGCCCTCGAAGATGAGCGCGGCCTTGTTCCGGTCCGGCCCCTCGCAATGGCGGTCGACGCAGTTATACGAGGCGTTGATGGTGGCGTCGACGAACCATTTCGCGTGCGGCGGCTGCCAGTCGAGCACCTTCGTCCAGGGCTTGCCCCAGGTCAGGACCTGCGCCATCTCGGCCCAGAAGCCTTCCGGATCGGCCTTGGCTCGGTCCCAGAGTTCCTGATAGCGCTCCAGGCTGGGCACGTTCGCCTTGCGGGCGAAGTCGGCGGGGGGGGTGAAGACGCGGCTCTCGTTGAGGAGACTGTTGATCGATCCGCCGCCGGATTCAGCCGTCATGGTCGAGAACTCCGCGCCCTGGGATGTCGTCGAAGGGAGGGGCCCGGTCGGGCCAAGCCACGATCTTAGCGGGAGAGGTCGCGAAAATGAACCGCCCGGCGGCCAGAAGCCTGGCGATGTCAAAGGCCGGCTCGGCCGCCTCGGACGGCCAGCCTGTTGCCGGTTTATGACCTCATTTCTTGACCTTGAAATGAAAGCTGGCATATCTCCGGCGTCTTCCCAACTATAGGCGTAGGCTCACGATGGATTCCGGGGTGGTGGTGCGCCGGGGGCTCCAGGTCGTCAGAATCGACCCGCTTCCGTCGGGTTTCTCATCGGCCCGGCTCACTCCTCCGTCCGGCACTCGGGGCGTCGAACCCTGGTGAACATCCAGGACCTCTCCGACGACTCCAAGTGCTACCAGACCATCCGGGAGATGCGCTGGCCTGACGGCGTGACCTGCCCCCGATGCGCCTCCGAGTCGGTCATCAAGAACGGCCGGGATGACACCGAGGCCCATCGCCAACGATACGAGTGCAAGGGCTGCCGCCAACGCTTCGATGACCTCACCGACACCATCTTCGCCGGCCACCATCAACCGCCGCGGGCCTGGATCGCCTGCCTCTACCTGATGGGCCTGAACCTCTCGGGATCGCAGATCGCCCAGGAGTTGGACATCAACAAGGAGACAGCCGGCTGGAGGAGCGGGGCCACGATCACGAGACGGCCTGTCACGCGGCGGGAGAGCACGCCCGGGATGATGACGGCGACGGATCCCGCGAGGTGCACGTCAACGCGATGGAAGGGTTCCGGTCGCTGCTGCGTTCATGGCCCCGCCCGCATCGCGGAATCCCCCAGGAGAGCCTGCCGCTCTACCTGGGGTTCTTCGAGTTCGTCCACAACGTCCGGGCTCGTGGCCGGAGGCTGCTGCTGGGTGCCCTGATCGGCCAATTATTGGCACCACCCTGCAACCCATCATGAGCCCCTACCCGATTTATCCGTCGCTCGGCCTTTGAATTGACACCTATCCCCCTGCCCCTTCGATCCCGTAGCGATTCCGGAGGTCGACGATCAGTGCGTCCATGTCGGAGGGCAGGGGCGCCTCGACCTTGACCTCGTGGCCGAGGATGGGGTGGACGAAGCCGAGCGTCTGAGCGTGGAGCGCCTGTCGGTGGAATTTCGCCTTGCACGAGGGCTGGTTCATCGGGCGATAGACCTTCTCGCCGACGACCGGGTGGCCCATCTCGGCCATGTGGATGCGGATCTGATGCGTCCGGCCCGTCTCCAACCAGCATGCGAGCAGCGAGGCCACCGGGCCGAACCGCTCGACGACCTGATAATGGGTCACGGCGCGTCGGCCTTCGCCTTCGAACCTGGCGACGCCCCGCCGGAGGTCGCCCCGGTCGGTGACGAGGGCCTTGTCGATCGTGCCGGACTCGCGGCGAGGGTGCCCCTCAACGACCGCCAGGTACTGGCGCTCGATGTCGTGCTCGCGAAAGAGCTTCTGGAACGCCCGGACCGCCTCGGGCGATCGGGCCAGGGCGAGGGCCCCCGAGGTGTCCTTGTCGAGCCGATGGACGACGCCGATGAACGTCCGGCCGCCGCCGTGGCGGAGCGACAGGTAGCGGGTCGCCCGGGAGACCAGGGTGTCACGCTCGCGGTCGGGGGTCGGTTGTGTGAGCAGGCCGGCGGGCTTGTCGACGATCAGGACGTGCGGGTCTTCGTGGAGGATACGAAGTCGCCCGGCGACCTTCCTGGCCTGGGGGCGGTTGGGAAAGAATGCGATCGGAGCGTCGAGCGCGACCTCGCGGCCGGGCTCGTCGCAGACCTCGCCGTCGAGGTCGACCCGCCCGTTGCGGACCGCCTCCTGCGCGGCTCGGCGAGACAGGGCGAATCGCTCGGCGACCAGCTTGTCCAGGCGGATCGACACGGGAGGAGGCTCGGGCGACGTGGCGATGGGACCTCTCCGGGGAGCAACTGGGCGGCCTTCCAGTCCGTGACGACCGCCCGCCCCACCGCTCCTCGCCCGTCCGGAGATGGGCGAGTACCGTGGGCAGTCTCCTCGTTCGATCGATGAGGCCACCAGGGCGCGGCCATCCGTGACGGGGACATTGTACCCGGGGAATTGTCCGACGCCAGACATTCGCGCGACCCGGGCGGAAATCGGATATCCTGTCCGCGTGGGCCGCTCGCGGCCCCTTCTCGAACTTCTCGCGATGGATGGGATCTATTTTGATGGGAACGCTCGAAGACGACCTGGAGCTGGTCAAGGGATTCGCGACCGAGGCCGCCGCGCTCGCGAGGTCGAGGGCGGGCGCGGTCACGCCCGAGGAGAAGGACAACCTCAGCTTCGTGACCGACCTCGACCGGGACCTGGAACAGCTCCTCCGAGGGCGGCTGGCCGAGGCCTTCCCCGACGACGTCCTGACCGGCGAGGAGTACGCCCCGTCGGGCGGGTCCGGCCCCCGACGGTGGTCGATCGACCCGATCGACGGCACGGGCAACATGGTCCACCAACTGCCGCTCTGGGCGGTCAGCATCGGCCTGATCGACGACGGCGAGCCCGTCCTGGGCGTGATCGCGATTCCGCCGCTGGGCGAGCTGTACTGGGCGATCAAGGGGGGAGGCGCCTGGCGGGACGGGGCCCCGATCCGGACCAGCGACGCCGAGGGGTTCCACTCCCAGGACAACCTCTGCGTCGGCACCAATGCCCTCCGGGCGCTCGACCCCCGGACCCTCCCCGGCCGGCTCCGGGATCTCGGCTCCGCCTGCTGCGAGCAGGCGTTCGTCGCCTGCGGGAGGCTGGTCGCCTGCACGTTCCTGGGCGAGGCGACCCACGACGTCGCCGCGGGCGCCGTGATCGCCTCCGAGGCCGGCGCGGGCTTCGCCACGATCGACGGCGAACGGCTCACCCCCGCCCAGTTCGTCGCCCGGACGCCCGTGGCCGTCCCCACCTTCGTCGCGCCTCCGGGACGGCTCGCGGCGCTCCTGAAGACGGCCCGGATGTTCTAATCGAGAGGCACGAGGGCGGACGCCATCAGGCGGTCGCCCCGATCCCGCGTTTCAGCCGCTGCTGGAGCAGCGCCACCACGGCGGCCTCCTCGGGCTTGAGCCCGCCAAGGCCGTCGGCGATCTCCTGCTCGGCGAGCTGGCGGAGCGTCCGGAGCATCGAGCCGTCCAGGTAAGACTCGATCACCTCGGGGTGGACGTAGCACTTCCGGCAGACCGAGGGGGTGTTGCCCAGCCGCTCGGCGACGTTCTCGATCGCCTGGACGATGTTCTTCTTGGCCTGGGTCTGCGAGTCGAACGCCTCGAACTCGCGGAGGGCGAGCGAGGCCAGGACGGTCCCGGCCCAGGTCCGGAAGTCCTTCGCGGTGAACTCGCGGCCGGCGACCTCGCGGAGGTAGGCATTGACGTCGGCCGAGTCGATCGTCCGGGCCTGGCCGTCCTCGTCGAGGTACTGGAACAACTCCTGCCCCGGGAGGTCGCGACAACGGCCGACGATCCGGGCGAGCCGGGGATCGGCCAGGTCGATCTCGTGCTCGACCCCGCTCTTGCCCTTGAACTCGAACCGGACCGATTTCTTGCCGACGCGGACGTGCCGGTCGCGCATCGTGGTCAGGCCGAACGACTTGTTCGCCCTCGCGTATTCCTCGTTGCCGACGCGGATCAGCGTCGTCTCCAGGAGCCGGACGACCGCCGCGAGCACCTTCTCGCGGGGCAGACCGGGCCGGGCGAGGTCGGCGTCCGTCCGCTTCCGGATCTCGGGCAAGGCCCCGGCGAAGGCCATCATCCGGTCGTACTTCGACTCGTCGCGGACCGCCCGCCAGCGCGGGTGATAGCGATATTGCTTGCGGCCCCGGGCGTCGCGACCGGTCGCCTGGAGGTGGCCGTCGGCCCTCGGGCAGATCCAGACTTCGGTCCAGGCCGGCGGGATCGCCAGCGATTTGATCCTGGCGAGGTCGTCGGGGTCGCGGAGCCGCTTGCCCTCGCCATCGAGGAAGGCGAAGCCTTTCCCCTTGCGAATCCGGGACAGGCCCGGCCCTTCGCCCGTGACATATCGCAAGCCGGCGGCCTTCGCCGAGACGACCGGGGCGACCCGGATCTCGGGCTCTTTCGGGCGACGCTTTCTCGCGGTGGTGGGCATGCGATGCCAGGGAGCAAGTCGCATACCCTCGCGAAAAAACGCGGGACGGCGAATCCTCGCCGTCCCGCCCTCGGATTTGAGATCTCGGATTTGAGATTTCAATGATTTGAGATCAACGATGGCGGCTCAGCCGAGGAGCCGGTCGACCTCGGGGAGGATCTTGGCGAAGTCGAGCATGTGGTGGCAAGCCCGGCGGGCGGCCTCGAGGTCGGCCCCTTGCCAGTCGCGGCCAGCGGCGTCGAGGGCGGCGTATTCCTCGCGGGCCATGCCCCGCATCCCGTGATCTTCGTGGTAGGTGTAGAACCGGGTGAGGTCGCCGAGCCGGGCCTTGGTCCCGGCGGCCTCGGCGCATCGGCCGTCGCAGCCGGGGCAGAGGGTCGGGCTGGAGGCGAGCACGGCGTCGCGCAGCTCGTGGATCTCGGAGAGCTTCAGGGGCTCGAACCGGCGGGCGGCGTCGGCGTTCTCGATCGCCTGCTCGACGTTGTTGAGGGTCACGCACGAGGCGGAGAACCGCTCGTCGGTCCAGATCGCCTGGAGGAGGCCCTGCGCCGGGGTGAGGTTCCTGGCCTTGAGCGAGGGGACGTGGTCGGCGGTGAACTTGGTCTGGCCGGCGAGCTGCTTCATCGAGACCAGGCCGATCCCCTTGGCGTGGCAGGCGTCGAGCGCCTTGTTGAGCGCCGAGGACTTGTCGAGCCAGGGGGTGTACTTGAGCATGATGACGTCGATGAACCCGCCCTCGGCGGCGTTCTGGATCTGCTGGGCGATCATGGCGTCGTGGGTCGAGAACCCGACGAACTTGACCTTGCCGGTCTTCTTGAGCGCCTCGGCGGCCTCCTTCAGCTCCTTGCTCTTGGGCCAGTCGGTCTGGCCGGTGTCGAGCCCGTGGAAGAAGAGGAGGTCGATGTAGTCGGTCTTGAGCCGGGCGAGCCGCTCGTCCAGCTTCTTCATCATGTCGGACGGCGTGCGGACGTGGCTCTTGGTGGCCAGGAAGATCGACTTGCGGATGTCGGGCTGCGACGACAGCCAGTTGGCGATGACGACCTCGGAGTTCTTGTATCCCTCGGCGGTGTCGAAGTAGCGGACACCCTCGCGATAGGCCACGCGGAGGACGCGGTCGAGGGCGGCGGGCTGGCCGACGGTCCCCTGGTTGAGCAGCGTGACCTCGACGCCCGTCCTGCCCAGCACCCGCTTGGGGAGCACCGGCTTGTTGGCGTCGGCCTTGGGCTCGTCGGCCGCCAGGGCCGCCCCCGACCCGACGGTCAGGCTGGCCGCGACGGTCGTCGCCGCCACGCCGGCCTGGAGGAACTCGCGACGGTCGACCTGGGGCGGATTCGTATCGGGCATCTTCCCTGTCCTCCTTCACCTGGACGAATTGTGGGTGCAAGCTCGGCGAGAGGGTGGGTGTTCAACAATTGTCGAGGCTACTCCGATCCGACCGCGCTGTCCAGCCGACGCGGCCGGAGAGCGGAAAAAATTTCGGTAAGGACCCCGTTGCAACCCTATTCGAACCTCCCGATGAAACGAGTCATCCTTTCCGACGACGCCCATCACCACCTCGTGGCCGATCAGTGTCGCACGTTGCACGCCCTTTCGTTTATCATGCGAAATTGACGCAACAGGAGATCTATCTTGAGGATCACACCGGCGGGCCGCGACGTGGACGACCGCTCTCGCTTCTGCTGCTTGAATTCCGGTTCTCAGAATACGGCAAACGGGGAGCCGGAAATCTCTCGGTGGCCAGTCGCTATGGTCCCGAGAAGGCCCGACGCATGCTCCGCTGCCAGGCTTGCAAGGCTCGTTTCTCGGAGCGGAAGGGAACACCGCTCTTCGACTCTCGACTGCCTCCAGAGAAAGTCGAATCGGCCCTGGAGCACATCGCTGAGGGGTGCGGCGTCCGACAGACCGGCCGGCTCTGCAAGGTTGACCGAGGCACCGTCGGCCGCCTGAGCCGGATCGCTGGTGATCATTCCCGTGACCTCCACGACGAGTTGGTCGCGATTTCCCCCCCCTCACGCGCGAGGCCCAGCTCGATGAGAAGTGGTCGTTCGTCGCCAATAAGGAGAAGAATTGCGATGAGACCGACCCGGCCGATGATCGCAAGGGAGACACCTGGGACCATGTCGCGATCGATGCCGAGAGTCGATCGGTGATCAGCGTCGTGGTCGGCGAGCGGACGGCCGAGAACGTCGTCGCGTATGCCGATGACTTCAACACATGAGGGGTGTGCAGCCCCGCAACGTGCCAAAGGGCATGAAGCTATCCGAGCGTAACGAGCCCAGACCGTGGCGATGATGGCGATGGCCAATAACGACGATTGGAGGCCCAGGAGCGGGCCGTTTAGTACCACCCGAGTTCACTGCCCAACACTGAGAGGCTATCCGGGATCGAAAATGGCCGAACTTCGCTGGTCTTGAGATCGGATGAAGGTAAGGGACATCGTGACCGGACTAAATCGTAGCCAAGATCGTAGCCAAAAACTCCTCGCCACAAACCCATGCTTCCAAACGACTTAAAAGTGGGCGATGAGGGACTCGAACCCCCGACATCCTGCGTGTAAAGCAGGCGCTCTACCGACTGAGCTAATCGCCCTTTTTGATGCCTCGGCGCATTCTAATGGCGAAGTGGGGCCGCGGCAACCATCCGCCCGGGGCCGTGGAGCCGGTCGATAGTTCTCGCGATTCGAGCACGACGTCTTGGAAGACCCGGCGCGTGAACCGGGCGAATCCCCGATCTACGACGCGGGGGGCCAGGCGGTTGACCAACAGGAGGAGGCGGCCCTCGGGGGTCAGGGTCCGCTCGTGGAGCCCTCGGCGGACCGCTTCCAGGGTCTCGACCGCCACCCGATCGGCGGTCATCACTCGCTTGTGCTGGGTGGGATAACGTGAGGTATCGGCGACCAGGTTGCGCTCGAAGTCGGTCGCGGTGAACCCGGGATTGAGCAGCAGGACGTGGATGCCGTATTTGGACCACTCGGCACGGATCGACTCGGTGAAGCCGGCGACGGCGAACTTGCTCGCCGAATATTCCGAGCGACCGGGCAGGCCCCGCCGGGCGACGACAGAACCGATGTTCACCAACGAAGGCCGATCGCCTCGCCTCAGGAGGGGCAGGAGCGCCCGGGTCGTCTCGATCAGCGCGAAGACGTTCACCTCGAAGACGCGGCGGAGGACGTCCGGGTCGTGGGTGTCGAAGTGTCCCGTGGCACCGACCCCCGCGGCATTCACGGCGAGGTCGAGGGCGCCGAAGCGATCGGCGGCGGCGTGGATGACCTTGTTTCGACCCTCTTGCTCGGTCAGGTCGGCGTCCACGACGAGCACTTGATCGGGGCTGGCCCCCTCCTCGGCGAGTACCTTGGCCGTGGCTCCGAGGCGATCGAGCGATCGGCCGGTCAGGAGGACCCGGGCGCCGTCTCGGACGAGTCGCAGGGCGATGGCCCGACCCAGACCGGACGAGGCGCCGGTGACCAGGCATCGGGCGGCTTCGAACGACCTTCGACGGTTCATCGCGGTCTCGCCTCCGATCAGCGGATCACCGTCGAGTCATCGAGCGCGCCTTCGGCTTTCATGTTCGGGAGGGCTTCGGGGTCGGGCTTCCGCCACTTGAACCGGCTGGAACCCGGGTTTGTCGAAGGTCCATAGGCGGGCTGGCTGATGACGACCCGGGTGGACGGGGCCGAGACGACGGTCGAGCGCCGGGGCGGGGGCTGCGAGGTCACATTCGAGCTGACCCCGCCCGCCGCACCGCCGGAGACGATGACCTGGCCGCTCGGGACATCACAGACGGAGCCGACCTGAGAGGTGACCGTCTGCCCGACCACCGGAGGGCAGCCGGGCACCGTCCCGTAGTAATGATTGTGGATGCAGCCCGAGCTACCGGCCCATCCCGCGACGATGATCCAGAGGGATAGACGAAGGTTGGGGGCTCGACTCACGGCGATCCTCCTCCTGCCGCTGCCGGGCTCCGAGCGCACGGCCAGGCTGGCCGAGTCGGACGCGACGGCTCATGACTGAAGTCGTGCGATGCGGCGTCAGGGGATGCGGGCGCGAGGCGCCGGAGTTGGGACTGACCGGCACCCGGTCGGGCGGACTCTAATCGATCTCGGCGGATCGGCCAACCTCAATGTGCCGGACGGAAATCACCAGGTGTTGATCTCCGAAGCTCGGTCGAGCCCACCCCGGGCGATGGCCTGGCATTCGAGGATCCGACTGCGGATCAATGCCGTCAGCTCCTCGGCGGCGAGCGATTTCACCTGTTCCGGGGTGATCGGCCGGCCGAAATGGACGCGGATCGGGTGGGAGACGGGCAGGCTCCTCGACTTTGGCCAGGCCTCGAACGTCCCGGAGATGGCCGCCGGCACGATCGCGACCCTGGCCTTGCTCGCCAGGAGCGCGATGCCGGGCTTTAACTCGCCGAGCTCGCCGTCGGAAGTCCTTGTGCCTTCCGGGAAAAGGGTCACGATGCCGCCCATCTTGAGACGGCGGAACGTCTCTTTCAGGCCCTGCGCCCCGATACCGTCGCGCTGGATCGGGAACGCACCGAGCGATCGTATGAACGGGCCGAGCGGGAAGAAGAAGAGGGTCGAACGGGCGACGTAATTCAGGGGTCGGGCCAGGAGGATGCCGAGGACGAGCACATCAAGGTGGCTGAGGTGGTTCGAGACGAGCAGGAGCGGGCCGCGATCCGGGATATTCTCCCGGCCCGTGGTCCGGAGCCCGTTGCTGGCGGCCAGGACCGTGCTGAAGAACCACTGGACGATCCTGTACCAGAAAAAACGCACGAGCGATCGATCTCTTGCATCATCGGAGTGACTCTCCCGACGTCGGGATGAGGTTTCCTGGATGGCCGTGTTCGAGCTTGCGGCGTTCTCGGTTGAATTCTCGGACATCGCGGCGTCGATCCTGGAGACCGGCCATGGGACACAATTTCCGCCCGAGGCCTGTCGTCGCGTGGGAAGGTTGGGATCAGTCGGTTTCGCCGGTCGAACGGCGAATTTCCCTTTCAATCGAGTCGACCACCCGATCGAGTTCCAGGCCTGTACTGTCGATAAGCCTGGCGTCCTCGGCCGGCCTCATGGGTGCAATCGCGCGGGCGGCGTCCTGGGCGTCACGTTCGACGAGGTCACGGAGGACCTCGCCCGGGGCAATCTCCTCGCCGCGGGCCTGGTGCTCGGCGTGTCGCCTCCTGGCGCGTTCCTCATCACTGGCGGTGAGGTAGAATTTGAGGAAGGCATCGGGGAAGACGATCGTCCCCTGATCGCGCCCCTCGGTGATGACATGGCCTTCCGCCTCGGCGAAGTCGCGCTGCCAGCCGATCAGAGTGCGGCGGACGCTCGGGCTGTCCGCCGCGTACCGGGTCGCGCGTGTGACCTCGACGCCTCGGATCGCCGAGGTCACGTCCTCACCGTCCAGCAGAACCATGCCGGGTGGCAGCCTGACTGTGAGGCGGCCGGCCAGTTCGCCCAGGGCTTCGTCTTTCGTGAGGTCAAGGCCAGTGCGGAGGGCCGCAAGCGTGACCGCGCGGAACATGGCTCCGGTGTCGAGGAGACGCCAGTTCAGCCGATCGGCGAGCCGTCGGGCGACCGTGCTCTTGCCGGCGCCGGCCGGGCCGTCGATCGTCACCACTCTCCACTTCCCCATTCTCCACGGCCCCCGATCCCTCACCAATCTCCGAAAGTGAGAGTCTACCGCACCGGGCCGGTAGATCCAACTCGGCGTGTCGAAGATCGCGGGGTTGAGGGACTCCAGATGGCCATCGGTCGAAATCGGCCCGGGTCGGAATGCAGACGGCCCGGCTCGAATCGCTTCGCAGCCGGGCCGTCGGGATGGATGGGATGAGGGCGAAGAACCTGAGTCAGCTCGATGGCCCCGACTGAGGACGGCGGGGAATGGCCCGATCGACGGTCAGATCGCGCGGTGGCCGGACCTGGGCGACGGGCGGTCGAGCGGCTGGCGCCCGGCGAAGCCTGCGTTCTTCTCGTGCCAGAAGCTCACCTCGGGCTCGCCGTGTCGCCAGCAGAGGTAGACCTCGCGACCGTCCCGAATGCTGGGGAAGTCGCAAAGGCCATCGGGACCCTTCAACTCGACGCCCAGTCGGGTCAATTCCTCGATGTAGAGGGCCAGCTTCGATTCCTCGGCGTCGAGTTCCGCCTGACTCTGGGCGGTCTCCTCGGCATAAGGATCATTAGCGGGCCGTTTTCGAGGATTCTGGACCGAGGCCAGGCGGTGCTTCAGGCCGTTGACGACCTCGAACTGGCGGACGATGTCGCCGACAATCGCCTTGACCAGGGGGAGAGATTTGTTCGCCTCCTCGACGCTGAACGACCGGGGCTTCGCCTCGACGGGATTGGGAGGGGCCATGACGATGGTCCTTGACGAGAAGGTAGGTGGCGGACTCCGGGGATCGGCGAACGACCGCGCGATGGTCGGGAGCGTGGGGCGCTCGAAGATGTTCCTTCCGGTCCGAATGCTCGCATCCTCGACGGGCGGGGCACCTGGGCGGCCCCTCCCTCGAACCGGGCGCGAACCGATCCCCAAACCGTTCTTCACGAACTCATTATAGAACGGCCGGGGACCCCCGCAAGGGCCGCCAACGTCCGTGCCGGTGATTCGACCGTCAAGTCCCCCGCGATCGGCGTGCCGCCAGCGATTCGGCCGCGGATTTCAGGTCGGAGGTGTTGAAGACCCCGGCTGGCCCGAGGCCCGCCCGCCTGGCCACACCGACACCATATTCGAGGTCCCCGAAGCCGCCCGTGGAATGAGCATCGGGGTTGATCGGGATCGAGATCCCCAGCGCGTGGGCCTTGCGGGCGTGGATCGAGTCCAGGTCGAGCCGGTGGGGATTGGCGTTGATTTCGATCATCGTCCCGGACTCGCTCGCGGCCTGGATCACGGCATCGAGGTCGACAGGGTAGCCGTCCCGGGCGAGGAGCAGGCGGCCGGTCGGATGGCCGAGCATCGTCACGCGAGGATTTCTGACCGCTTTCACGATCCTCGCGGTCATCGATTCGCGATCCATCCCGAATCCGGAATGTACGCTCGCGACCACGTAATCGAACCCTTCGAGGAGGTCGTCGGGATAGTCGAGCGACCCGTCGGCGAGGATGTCGCACTCGGTCCCCTTGAACACCCGGAACGACTTGCCGAGCTTGCCGTTGAGGGCGTCGATCGCCGCCCATTGCTGGCGGACGCGATCGATCGACAGCCCCCCCGCGTAGCCTGCCGATTTCGAGTGGTCGGCGATCCCCAGGTAGGTCAGCCCGGCGGCCCTCGCGGCCTCGACCATCTCCGGGAGGGTAGCCCCGCCGTCGCTCCAGTCGGTATGGCAGTGGAACGTGCCGACCAGGTCGGAACGCTCGACGAGGCGGGGCAGGGGGCCCTTCTCGGCGAGGGCGAATTCCCCCTGGTCCTCGCGAAGCTCGGGCGGGATGTAGGCCAGTCCCAACGCCCCGAAGACCTCCTCCTCGGTCCGGCAGGCGACGGCCCCGTCGGGCCCTTCCAGCCCGTACTCGCTCAACTTCAACCCGCGCTCGATCGCCCGACGCCTCATCTCGATGTTGTGCGCCTTCGAGCCGGTGAAGTAATGGAGGGCGAACGGGAACTGCTCGTCCGAGACGCCCCGGAGGTCGCACTGGACGCCGTCGCCGAGCCGGACGCTCGCCTTGGTCGGGCCGTGGGCCAGGACCTTGGCGACGTCGGGCAGCCTGACGAAATGGTCGAGGACGCTCGCGGGATCGGCCGAGCTGAACAGGATGTCGAGGTCGCCGATCGTCTCGGCTCGCCTCCGGAGCGACCCGCAGACTTCGGCCCGGATCACGTCGGGATGGGCCCGTACCGCCTCGAAGATCGGCCCGATGAGTCGTCGCGCAGTGCTCTGCAAGATCCGGTCGCCGACCGATTCGAGGAAGTCGATCCCTTCGAGGATCTTGGCCTCGGTCTTGGCCCCGAATCCTTTGATGGCGGCGATCTTGCCCGACTCGCCCGCGGCGCGGAGGTCGGCCAGGCTGGCGATCTTGAGGTCGTCGTGCAGCGTCTTGATCTTCTTCGGGCCCAGTCCCGGGACGCGCAGGAGGGCGACCAGTCCCGAAGGGGTTGACTTCTTCAACTCCTCGAACGAGGGCAGATGTCCGGTCGTCGCGAGCTGGGTGATCTTGGCGAGCATCGTCTCGCCGATCACCGGGACCCGGGCGAGGCTCCCGTCGGCGATCATCTCCGAGAGGTCCGACGGCAGGCCCTTCAGCGCCTGAGCGGCGTTATGATAGGCCCGGCATCGGAAGGCATTCTCGCCCCGGACTTCCAGGAGCGTCCCCATCTCGTCGAGGATTCGGGCGATCCGCGCGGTCTCCATCTCAAGGCCACCTTCCCGGGATGACGCGGACTGGGCGATTCGAGGAGCGTGTTCGGCTTCCGATCGACCGGGGTCTGAAGGCCGGCAAGATCGGGAAACGCGGCCGGCCCGGGGTGACTCGCCCCGGCCCCGCGACCCGCCACGATAATCGGACGCACGGCGAATTGCATCATCCGTCCCGATCGAACATAATCCACAGCCCGATCCCAGGAACGAAAACCCGCCAGGACCGATGCGGTCGCAAGAATCTTGACGATATGGGATTTTCTTGCGGATCTAGGAATATTCCGGAGACAGAACGCGGTCCGTGATCGTATAATTGAGGCAGACCCGGAGGGAGGGACAACGATGCCAGAGAAGACGCCCTGGAAGAATTGCAATCGCTTCAGCGAGAAATTGGCCCAGAAAATCCTCCAGCTCGGCCTCAACGGCCAGAAGCTGGCGCGAAAGTCGGAGGTCAGCGACTCCGAAATATCGCGGATCATGAACGGGAAATCGTTGCCGGGCCTGGAAAACGCCATCGCCCTGGCCCGCGCCGTCGGCGTCTCGCTCGACTACCTGGCCGATGACTCGCTGGACGCCGAGCCGAGCCAACCGAAGGAATCGGCCAACGAGCTGGAGTCGGCCATCCTCCGCCTGGTCCGCGAGATCGGGCCGCTGGAGTCGTTCCACATCCTCCAGACCACCCGGTTCATGAGCTATGAAGTCGCGGCGAATCGGCTGATCGAGGGCAAGCCGATCGTCGCGCCGATGAATCCGCCCGAATCGGCCCGGACGACCGTCTCCCCCGCGCCGGCCAACGGGCGGGCGAATTCGGCCTGATCCGTCGTTTGATGGTCTTTAGCGGTTCGAAAACGAGACGGCCCGGGATGCTCGAAGGGGCATCCCGGGCCGTCTGAAATCCGGTTCGGCTCAGAATTGCTTGCGCTGGCGGCTCGAAGGGATGCGGAGGGCCTTCCGGTATTTCGTGACCGTCCGCCGGGCGACGGGGAAGCCCGACCGGCCGAGTTCGTCGACGATCTCCTCGTCGGAGAGCGGGTTCAGCTTGTCTTCCTTGCCGATGATCTCGAGCAATTTCTGCTTGATCGTCTCCCAGGCGACTTCTTCGCCGTCGGTCGTGGTCGTGCCGCCGCCGAAGAACCTCTTGAGGGCGAAGATCCCGCGGGGAGTCTGGACCCACTTGTCGTCCACGGCGCGGCTGACGGTCGTGACGTGGACCTCCACCCGATCGGCGATCTCCTGCATCTTGAGCGGCTCGATCGCCTCGGGCCCCTTGTCCAGGAAATTTCGCTGGTGCTCGATGATCGCCCGGGCCACCTTCAGCAAGGTGCTCCGGCGCTGCTCGATCGACTCGATGAGCCAGCGGGCCGACTGGATCTTCTTCTGGATGAATTCGCGAGTGACCGGGTCGGATTGCTTGTTCTTCAGCATCCGTTGGTACTGGCGCGAGATCGCCAGTTGCGGCGTGTGGTCGTCGGCCAGGCGGACCTCGTACTCGCCGTTCTCGTTCGCCTCGACGATCAGGTCGGGGACGACATATTGCGAGTTGACCGCCTCGTAACGGGCACCCGGCCTGGGATTGAGGCGGCGGAGGTGCTCGATGGCCTCCTTGATGTCATCGATCGGGATGCCCGTCCGCTTCTCGATCGAGGGGAGTCGGTTCTGCTGGATGTCGTCGAGATGGTGCGAGATGAGGATCTGGAGGGTCTCGCGACAGGGGACCTCGGGGGTGAGCTGGAGCAGGAGGCATTCCCGGAGGTTGCGGGCACCGACACCCGGGGGGTCGAGCTTCTGGACCAGGCTCAACGCCTCCTCGGCCTGTGCGTAAGTGGCGTCTCCGCCGTAGTCGCGGACCAGGTCGCGGAGTTCCAGGTTGAGGAAGCCGCTCTCGTCGAGGTTATAGACCAGATACTCGGCCAGGGCCCGGACCACGGGGTCGCAATCGAGGTAGCCGAGTTGATGGGCCAGGTCGTCGTGCAGCGACTCCGGACGCGAGGCCATGTTCTGCATCGCGTCGTGCTTGCGGTCGGCCTCCTCGCTCAGCGCGGCCCGGCTCAGGCGATGAGTCTCGTTGTAAGTATCGGACCAGTCGTCGGATTCGTCGAATTCGGCGGTGGGCGTCTCCTCGACGGTCGGCGTCGTCTCCGAGTCGGGCTCGGACTCAGACTCGGCCGGCGTGGAGGATTCACGGAGGTCGACCAGGATCGGGTTCTCGATCAGCTCCTGGTCGATCCGCTCCTGCAGCGCCATGAGCGGCAGTTGGAGGATCTCCATCGACTGGATCATGCGGGGCGCCATCCGGAGCCGCATATCCATTCGCTGATGCTGAGAAGTGTCGAGACGCATGGTCCTTGGTTCCGCCGCGGAGTGATGGGGACTACGGGCACTTCGACGTGACGACCGCCGCGACACTGCCCCGCCGATCGACATCCCGCATCGGGTCGGCCGTGTCACTCTACGCAAATATTATGCCACCGCCTTTCCGCGACTGCAAGGGGTGAGGCGTCAGAAGCGTTGTCGGCCGTTGAGAGCGTCGGCGAGCATCTCCTTGTTGGCGAATTCCAGGACGCTGCCCGAGGCCAGCCCCCGCGCGAGTCGGGTGATCGTGACGTCCGTGTCGGCCAGTCGGTTGGCGACCAGGAGGGCGGTGCCGTCCCCTTCGAGGGTCGGGTTGGTCGCCATGATCAGCTCGCGGACGCCCCCGCCCCGGACGCGATTGACGAGCGCATCGACGGTCAGTTGCTCGGGACCGACTCCCTGGGCCGGGGCGAGGCGGCCGAGCAGGACGTGGTAGACGCCGCCGAACGTGCCCGCCTTTTCCAGGGCCAGGAGGTCGCGCGACTGCTCCACGACGCAGATCAGGCCGGGGTCGCGACGAGAGTCTCGGCAGAGCGTGCACAAAGGATGCTCCGCCTCGGTGAGGTGGTAGCAGACCTCGCAATAGCGGACGCTTTCCTTGACGGCTCGGATGGCCTCGGCGAGGGCCAGGGCTTCCTCGGCGG
>JAJYDH010000450.1 GCA_021777685.1 Planctomycetota bacterium
CATGACGAGGGGTTCAACCCGATGAGACTGAGACTAACCGTTTCCCTGGCGGCACTCACACTGCCCAGCTTCGCCTTTGCCCAAAACCAGCCCGTCAATGATGAGCCGATCGTGGTGGCGGCGACCGAGATCGTGCCGCCCGCCACATAGAGGCCGCCGCCGGAGCCGTCGCCGCCCTTGCCCCCGGCGCCGCCCTTGGAGCCCGTGCCGCCCTTGCCGGCGCCGCCGCCCTTGCTGCCGTCCCCGCCGGCGCCGCCCGAGCCGCCGGCGGCCCCGTTCTGCCCGTTCACGCCGTTATTGCCAGGGGAGCCGTTGCCGCCGGTCGAGCCGGTCGAGCCCGGGGCGCCCGCGCCACCGCCGGTCCCTCCGGTGCCGCCGGCCCCGCCCTGGGCGGTGTTCCCGGTGAGCTGCGAGCTGACGATGTTGAGCTTGCCGGCGGCCAGGTAGATCCCGCCGCCTTTGGCCCCGCCCCCGGCGCCCCCGGCGGACCCGGCGACGCCGACGGAGCCGCCGTGCCCGTGGCTCCCGCTGGCACCCAGCGCCTCATTGCTCCGGACCGCCACGTTGCTGAGCGTCACCTGGCCGCCGTCGATCAGGAGCCCGCCGCCGAGCGCCACCGTGCCGCCGAGCTTGCCCCCGTCGGTCGCCTTGCCCTTCTCGATGGTCAGGTTTTCGAAGATGACGGTCGTGTTGTCGATCTCGAAGACCCGGCCATTGCCGGCGCCGTCGAGGAACGTCTGACCCTCGCCGGCGCCGTCGATGATCAGGGTCTTGCTCGGGACGCCGGCGTTCTGGTCGGCGATCACCACGTTATCGAGCTGGTAATCGCCGGCCGCGAGGCTGATCGTGTTGCTGGCGTTGCCGTTGGCCTCGTCCGCCTGGATCATCTGGAGCAGGGTCAGGCCAATGCCCGAGATCGACGGGGCGACGATCGGCGTCACGATCGCCCGCCCGACGATGGGGCTCCCGGCCGGGGTGACCGGGCTGGTCCCGGCCTTCGCCGGGGCGACGGTCGGGCTGGCCGATGATTTGGAACTGGTGCTCGAGCCGACGACGACGGCCGGGGCGCCAGGGCTGGCGCCGTTCGAGCCCGAGGAGCCCGAGGAGCCCGACGAGCCCGAGTGCCCCGAGTGGCCCCCGGTCGCCGCCGGGGTCGCGGCTCCCGACGACCCGCCTTTGGCGGCCGCGGCGAAGGGGGAGACGGCCGGCGCGACGGGATCGGCCGCCGGCAGAACCTTGCCGGCCTGGGAATAGGCGTACAGCGCCTCGGACGTTGAGATCGTGCCCGCGCCCGTCAGGTCGTCGCGGAAAACGTAGCCCGACGAGACGGTCGACTGCCCGGCCTTGCTCCGGACCTGGAGGTAATCGAAGAGGTTGACCCCGCCATTGCCGTTGGCATCGCCGGGAAGGACGTTGACCCGGAAGAGGAAGTTGCCGCCGGCCGTCCCGTCCCCCGAAGGGTAGGTGCTCGTCCCGCTCGTCCAGTCGCCGTCGAGGAGGTTGCCGTTGGCGTCGGAGACGCCGCCGGCCTGCCCGTTGAGGTCGAGCAGGAGCTTGTGGTCGCCCAGCGGGGCGGAGAGCGTCCAGGTGGCCGCGTGGTTCGTCGCGTTGTAGCTGAACCCGCTGAAGGTATAGCTGGCGACGTTCACGCCGAACAGGGCCAGGTCCGACTCCTGGACGTGGACGTCCTCGCTGAAGTCGATGATGATCTCGTTGACGTTGTTCCAGGGCAGCGTGGTCAACTGCGAGGACGAGCCGACCGGGATGGCGTAACCGGTGCCGTCGCCCAGGGCATGCGCCTGGAGATAGCTCAGGTAGGAGGCGCTCCAGCCGGTGCCGGCCACGAGGACTCCGGTGACGGTCGGGGGATTGCTGCCGACCTTGATGGTGGCGTCGGCGGTGGTGTGGAACGGCTCGACGTTGCCGACGTTGTCCTTCGCCTGGCTGATGAACGAGTAGGTGTGCGTGCCCGACTTCGCCGTGTACGTGGCCGAGGTCAGGGTGGTGTTGACCAGCCACGCCTTGTACGTCCCGCCGTCGATCGAGACGAAGATGGTGTACGAGGCCAGGCCCGAGCCGCCCGTGTCGTCCTGGCCCGACCAACTCACGGTGAAGGTCGAGGTCGCGGTCGAGGCCGGCAGGGCCGCGACCAGGCTGGTCGGCGGGGTGTCGTCGATCGTGACGAGGTCTTGCTTCGTCGTGTCGACCCCCTGGCTGGGGTCGGTCTCGCTGACCTGGTCGGTGCTGATCGGCGCGTTCGAGTCGAACGTGACCACGGCGACGTTGCGGATCTGAGTGCCGGTCGCCAGGCCCGGGTTGGGCGAGATGACGTAGCTGACGTACCCCTCGCCGCGGCCGGTGCCGTCCTCGGGCGGGAGGAATCCGGTCAGGACGTCCGGCGGCAGCATCGTGTTGGGGTCGATCGACTGGAACCTGGCGACGACCTGCCGGGTGGCCCGGTCGAGGTAGACGTGGACGAGCACGTCGAACGACTCGCCGTTGTAGGTCATCGGCACGGTGGCCGAGAAGTCCTGACTGCCGGGCGGGGGGTCGAGCACGGTGTCGCCGAACGAGACCCCGGTGATCTGGAAGGTGTCCAGGTTGAGGTTGGGGTCGAGCTGGTCGGTGATCACCACCTGCTGGGCCGGGGCGGTCGCCGTGGGGGAGTTCTCGAAGTCGATCCGGTACGGGAAGAGCGTCAGCGCCGAGCCCGAGACGAAGTTCTGGGCGCCGTAGCCGGACGGCCCGATCTTGGCGTTGGGGTCGAAGCTGCCCGCCGTGCCGTCGCTGGAGCTGCTGCTGGAACTGCTGGGATTATGGTGGTGATTGGGGGTGCTGCTACTGCTGCTGCTGCTGGAATTGCTGGCCCCGCTCATCCCGGAGGCGCCGTCCGACCCGGGAGAGCCGGGGTCGCCGGAGTTGCCCTGATTGCCCGGGTCCTTGGCATCGCCCGGAGTGCCCGAGTTCCCGAGCGCACCGGCCACGCCCTTGAGGCCGCCCGACTGGGTGTTGCCGCCGGAGATGATCTGGCCGGACACCGTCTCGGTGACGAGGGTGCCGGTGCCGCCGGTCCCGGAGGTCCCGGGGGGCGGCGGGGTCGGTGTCGAGCCGGTCGAGCCGGGGTTGCCCGGCGGAGCGGGCGGGGGTGGGGTCTTCTTGCCCGGGCTGGTCGGGGTCGTCCCTCCGCCGCCCGGCTTGTGGTGATGCTTGCCGGGCGTGTGCCTGGTCGGGGTCGGCAGGATGTAATGGGTCTCGGTGATCCGGACCTGGAGGAACGGGGTCGTGGTCGGCTTCTGCTCGGCCGGGTGCCCCGCCGTCAGCAGCCCGTAGACGCCCAATCCCAGCGCGCCCAGCCCCAGCGCCGTGCCGACCGGGGCCAGGCCGACCGCGGTGAAGATCAGGGCGCCGGTGCCCGCGTAGAAGCCGAGCTGGGCGACGATGGCGTCCCGGGTGTGCTCGGGGCTGGGGTCGTTCAGATACTCGGATCGGGTGTGGATCAGGCCGGGGATGCTGGCCAGCACGCTGAAGCTCCCGAGGGCCGTGGATGAAAGCTCCAGGGTCTCGCCCAGCTCGGTGCCCTTGGTGAAGTAGGTCCCCGCGTCGGTGATCGCGCCGACGGCGCCGTCGATCAGGCTCGCCACGTCCGTGCCGGTCGTGTCCGTGCTGTTCGAGCCTTCGAGGCCGGAGGGATCGGCGCCGGTGATCGGGTTGTTGCTGGCGTAGGCCCGGAAATTCGCCGAGCCGGCGGCCAGGCCGATCGGGTCGTTCGAGGTGAACTGGCCGATGGTCGGGTCGTAAGCCCGGGCCCCCGTCGTCAGGAGCCCGCCGGCGCCGGCGGAAACTCCGAACGCGCCGAGGAACCCGAACGGGTTGGCCGTCGTCCCGGAACTCTGGGCCACCGAGCCGAACGGCAGATAGCTATACGAGTCGAGCGTCGCGCCGGCGGAGTTGGTCAGGGCGACGGTCGACCCCTGGCCGTCGAAGGCGTAATAGTTGGCCCCGCCGGGCGCGACCTGGGCGGCCAGGCCCAGCCCGCTCACGTAGTGGGCCAGCAGGTTCCCCGACCCGTCGTACTGCGCGGCCACCGGATTCGGTCCGATGGGGTCGATCAGGTTCTGGGTCGTCTGGCCGTTGTGGGTGGTGGCCGTCAGGTTGCCCAGCGAATCGTACTGGTAGATCCAGCTATCGGTGGGAGAGGTCACGCTCACCAGCCGGTTGAGCGAGTCGTAGGCGTAGGTGGTCGTGCCGCTGGCGTTGGTCTGGGAGATCAGGTTGCCGTCGGCGTCATAGGTGTCGGTGGTCGTGCCATCGGGCGAGGTGATCGTGGTGTATTCATTGTTGCTGTTGCTGGTGTAACTCGTGGTCGCGCCGTTGACGATCGTCTGGACCCGGGCGCCGGCCGCGTTGTACGCGTAGGTCAGGTCCTGGCTCGGGATAGCCTGATTCGTCGAGACGAAGACGGCGTGGGTCAGCCGGCCGGTGGTGTCGTAGGCGTAGGTCCAGGTCCCGTCGGCGGTGACCTCCCGGGTGACGTCGCCGAGGTTGTCGTAGGTGTACTGGAAGCTGCTGTCGACGGCGCCCCCGGGCGCGTGATTGACCAGGTCGATCAGGTTGCCGGCGGCGTCGTACTGGTAGGTGGCGTAGGTGCCGTTGCCCAGGGCCTGCTCGGTGAGCTGGCCGAGCTGGTTGTAGGTGTACGCGACGATGAGCGCGCCGTTGCCGTCGGTGAGCGTGGCCAGTTGGCCCTGCGCGTTGTAGGCGTAGTCGATCTCGTAGCCCGACTGGTCGACCATGCTGATCCGGCGGCCGGCGGAGTCGTAGGTGTACGTCAGCGACCGTTGGTCGGGATAGAGGATGCTGGTGAGCCGGCCGCCCGCGTCGTAGGTGAGGGTGGTGGTCCCGCTGGCGTCGGTGGCCGAGATCAGGTCGCCCCGGGCGTCGTAGCCGTAGGCGATCGTCGAGCCGTCGGCGAGGGTCACTCCGGCGATCTGGCCGGAAGTCGTGTACGAGTAGCCCGTCACCTGGCCGTTCGGGTTGGTCAGCGAGATCGGGTCGCCCAGCGCGTTGTAGGTGGCGCTCTCGACCGATTTGTCCGGGGACTGGATCGAGGTCAGGTTGCCGCTGGAGTCGTAGGCGTAGCTGGTCGTGCTCCCCTGGGGGTCGGTCGAGCTGGTGAGCTGGCCGTCGGGGCCGCCGTGGGCGAAG
>JAJYDH010000451.1 GCA_021777685.1 Planctomycetota bacterium
TCGGGCATCAGCTCTGGCCGGGGCGTTCGGACCTTCGCCTCGCCGCCGCCGCCTCGATCGCCCGACCAGGATGATCCGCATGAGAAGGCAATGGTTCCGTGGATCGTGTCCTGTTCGATGATCGCAGCCCTCACCCCGTCCCTCTCCCAGGCTCAGGGCGACACGCCGGCGAGCCCTACGGCATCGATGGCGAAATTCCTCCGCTACGAGCCTACCGGACTCTCGCTGCTGAGCCCTTAGAGGCTATCCGGGATCGAAAATGACCGATGGCCAATGGGTTATGTCACATCAGAGGACGGGCATCGGATGCGATCGCGGCCGAATTCCCGGAAAACCCCTCCGATCGACCATCGCTCATCGGACATAACCCATTGGTGGATCAGGGAAATGTTTCCGGATAGCCTCTTACTCCCGGGGCAAGGTCCCCGTCGTTCTCATCCACGGACTCTGGTCCAACCCCGCCTCCTGGCACCGGATGATCGCGACGTTCGAGGCCGACCCCGCGATCAAGGATCGCTACCAGTTCTGGACCTTCGGCTATTCGACTGGTGATCCGATCCCCTACTCGGCCCACCTGCCGAGGAGGGACCTGGACGAGACACGCGGGAAGCTCGACCCGGACCGGTCCGACCCGGCCTTCGACCGGATCGTCGTCGTCGGCCACGGCATGGGCGGCCTGCTCACGAAGATGATGGCGGTCGACGCCGGCGGCCACCTCTGGCGAGCCGTCAGCCAACGCTCGTTCGGCGAACTCGTGGGCGAGAAGGAAGATCCGGACTTCTTCCGCGACGGCCTGCTCTTCGCGGCGAGGCCGGAGGTCCGCCGGGTGATCTACATCGCCACGCCGCACCGAGGCAGCCACCTCGCCCGGGGTCCGCTCCAGCACGTCGGCACGCGATTGGTCCGGGCCCCCGACCCCTTGCGGCTGGCCCATCATCGGCCGGTGTCGCGTAACGGGCCGACCTTCTTCCGGGACCACTTCCGCAAGGGCGTGCCCAGCAGTATCGAGGGGTTGGAGTGGGGCTCGCCGATCCTGACCGGCCTCGCCGGTCTGACCTCCGCGCCGGCGTTGCAGGTCCACTCGGTCATCGCGGTCCGCCCCGGCTCGCCGCCGGGCGATCGGACCGACGGCCTGGTGAGTTTCGCCAGTGCCCACGTCGAGGGGTGACCTCCGAGAAGGTCGTGGCGACCGGCCACCTCTGCCAGGACCATCCCGAGGTCATCGCCGAGGTCCGGCGGATCCTCGCCGAGCACTCCGGCCCCTGAGCGGCGGTCGTTCCGCTCGCTCATCCGGAATCTCGTCAGTCATGGTGGTCGCCGCCATCGGATGACCGTCGCCCTGGACGACGATCGGGCATCGTTGTGTTGTCGTCAACAGGAGCCTTCAGCGAGTCGAGTCATACTGCCGGCTCGGCCGCGTCCGGGCCGAGAAGCGGCCCTGCGGACGCGGCAAGGCCCAGGAGTGGATCATCTCGCACGGCGAGCTGACCCGGCTCCGCAACGACGGCCTGCTACCCCTCCGGAAAGCCTGAAAGGGCGCACGAAAAGGATTCTGAAGAAAAGCAACGGCCCACGACACATTCGCCCAGATTGATACAACGAACAGAAGCGATCTTGCCCGTCCGTCCGCAATCGCATTCGTTTTGATCGATGGACCGTGGCTCTTCGCAGACAACAAGTTGCCTTTTCGTACGCCCTCCGAGCGGATCGCCGCGGCCGACTGGTCGGGCAGGGGGTGGCGATACCTGCACCTCACCTCCTCGGTCGTGTGGCCGACCCAGGCGTCGATCAGCCGCTGGTCCACGCCCGAGGCCGCGCAGTTCGAGATGAAGCCGCGCCGGGACGTGTGCCAGCCCCGGACGGCCGACCAATTGCCGTCGTCGAGTGTCCGCCTGAGGTGGTCGTGGGCCTCGTCGCGATGGATTGGGGTCGGGGCCGACCGCTTCGACTTGCTCTTCCAGACCTGCTCGGGCTGGCAGAAGGTGAAACGGCCGCCGGAGTGGCCGGCGAGCCAGTCCCTCGGCGGGGAGGCCAGGAACGGCGACAGGGGCGCCCGCCGGGTCGTCACCTTACCCTTGACCCGCTCCTTCTCGCGGACCAGCACGGTCCCCGCGTCGAAGTCGAAGTCGCCGATCCGGGACCGGAGGATCTCGCTCCGCCTGGCCCCGGTGTGGGCGGCGAAGGCGAGCATGGGGCAGAGGGATGGCTTACAGGCGTTCACATTGACAAAGTCCAGCGGCGAGCGGACCTCCGGTAGGGTCAGGAACAGGGTGTCCCATAGCTCGGCCTGCTCGTCCGGCGGGAGGCCGCCGTGTCCGATCTGACGCTCGACCTCCGCCCAGGTCTGGAAGGGGGGCCTCTCTGTCGCCTTGGGGTAGCGGACCCCCGACCTCGGGAAGTTCCCCTCCAGGGTTCCGTGTTGAACGGCCCAGGCCCAGGCGGCCCCGAGTGTCGTGACCTCCTTGCGGATGGTGGCGGTGCTGAGCGGCTTGCCCCTCCGCCCGCGCTGCCGGGCCCGGCGGTCCACATAGCCCTGCAGATCCGCGAGCGTGAAATGGCGGACGGAGGAGTCGTCGCCGATCGACCTACGGAGATGTCGCAGGTGGATCTGGACGGTGGCGAGGGAATTGGCCTCCAGCGACGTCGCCTGGGCCGCCGCGAACCGCTCGGCGAGCATGGCCAGAGTCAGGGCCTGGGGGGAACGGGCGATCTCGGGCTTGGCCGAGACCTTGCCCTCGGAGAGCTGATAGAGCGCCAGGTCGGCGTCGGGGGCCGGCGGTTCGAGCCGACCGCGTTCCAGGAGGCGGATCCCCTCCAGTCGGGACAGGCTTGCCCCCGCTTCTTCCTCGTCCTTCGTCCCCGGGCAGTGACGACAGGGCTTTCCATCGTAACGGCAAGGAGAGTCGGCACTTCCGACCACCTTGTTCGAGCCACGCCATCGGATTGCCCCCCGACCTGCGACCCAAGCCCAACGCGAAGGCGATGCTGCTCCCCATTGGCAGGTTGGGCGCAAGAATAAGGGGCTACGTCTTTCGACGCAACCCCTGATGCTGCATAGTGCCGGAGACAGGACTTGAACCTGCACGGGAGGATAAATCCCACTAGCCCCTCAAGCTAGCGCGTCTGCCAATTCCGCCACTCCGGCTATATTTGAACTCCGCAGTCGTGAGAGATTTATATTATCGTAGTGGTTCGCGAAGTCAAGCGTCTAACTTTCCCTTCTACAGCGGATCATTCTTGATGACCGAGTCCGACGAGCACTTGGGACAGGTCACGCCGTCAGGCCAGCGCATGTCCCGGATGGTGTCGAAGCACTTGGCGTCGTCGAAGAGATCCTGGATGTTGACCATGGGACGACGCCTCGGAGCCGTGAAGTCGGGATCAGCGGGGCGGACGCACTGTCCACCCGAAGAGACCGATTGTAACGACTGGGAGCCGCTTGCGAACCACCACCCCGGAATCCATCATGAGCCATGACGACGATCGTCGAGTTCACCGCCAATCGGGCCGACGGTCGAAAAGAGGCGAATAATGTCATCCGGCCCCGAGCGATATTAAAGGGGTCGAACACGCGACGGAGCCGAGGGACGCACTCGGCGCTTCAGGAGGGTTTCGCTTTGTGTTCGTCCTGGTCGACCCGTCGGATGGCTTCGTATCCGGGTAGTGCCCATGGCCGGATTCGCCCGGGACAGTGATTTGGGTTCATCTTGGAAAGTTGAGCGGCGCGGCTTCTTGGCTTCGAGTTGGAGAATGGAAGAACGAAAATTGGCTTCGAGTTGGAAGGCGCGACTGAGAGGGTTGGCTTGGAATTGGAAATCGGAAATGTCCGTGATGTCCGACGGAAAGATCGCCGACGGCTGGCGTCACCCTTTCGACCGTTGGGTTCCAATTCTCTCGCGAGGGCGATGGGCTTTCTCCCGGCGAGATGGCTTCGTCAGGCAAAGTCGGCCGGGGCTCGTCGTTCCCCGCATGGCCCGGCCCCGGCTATCATGAAATCTAGACGCGACGCGACGGGGAGCGAGGCCCGCGGATGGAGCAGATCTATTACACGCAATGCCCAGTCGGGTATGGACTTGGGGCGAGCAACGGCTTTCAGATCAAGCGTCTGAGCCGGGGCTATCCCGTCTCGGGCGACTTCCGGCACCTGGGGATGAAGGCGTTCCCGGGCGGCGGCCGGGTCCTCGCCCCTCCGAGCCTCCGCTACCGGCGGGATGGCGAGGTCGCCGAGGTCGCCTGGCTGACTCCTCGCCCGAACGAGTACGAGACCGAACGTGGCCTCTGGGGTCGACCCGGGGGCCACTTCGCCCACGGGCTCCGGCTCGGACCCGGCGAGATGAAGGCCATCAAACGATGGCCCGCCGGGCTCCTGGATAGCCCGATCTGGAAGCGGACGGATCGCGAGCCGAGCCGGGGGCGGGCCCCGGACGAGGTCGAGCTGGCGGCCTCGGCCCTGTTCCGGCCGCCGACCTTCGCCGACGTCGCGCCGCTGGCCGACGGAGAAAGCCCCGATCGTCTGGCCCGGCTCCTGACGACGCTGGCCGCCGTAACTCGCGAGGGGCGAACGCTTTTCCTGATCGCCGAGCCGGACCGCCTCGGCCCGATGGTCGCCATCCTGACGTTCGCTTTCCCGGAGAAACTGCGCGAGGAGCTGACGTTCTCCACCTACCACGACCGGCCCGAGGAGCTGCCCGGATTCCGGATCTCGGGGACGATCCCGGCCGCCAGGCCCAACCGGATGGCCCTCACGGCGCAGGGGATCGTGGCGGACCTCGTGGCCGGGACCTTCGAGCCCCCGATCCAGCCGGCCCGATGGGCCCTGACCCTCGCCGGCTGGCTGACCCGGCACGACCCGATCGACGAGGCCGACTGGTCGACCACCGAAGGGCGGGCCCGGCTCGTCGCGAAGGCTCAGGGGCCGGAATCCGCCTGGGCCGATGAGGGGCTGGGCCACCTTTACGCTTATCCCGGGGCCCTCAGGTCGAAGGCCCCGCCCGAGGACCCGGCCCGGTGGCGTGCGCTGGGCGATTTCACGAGGTGGTTCGGCAGGACCGGACTGGCCGACGAATGGGCCCGGCCGAGGAGCCCGGCCTGGTGGCTCGAAGCGGGCGCACTGTCCACCCGAAGAGACCGATTGTAACGACTGGGAGCCGCTTGCGAACCACCACCCCGGAATCCATCATGAGCCTGGA
>JAJYDH010000452.1 GCA_021777685.1 Planctomycetota bacterium
ACATGCATTGCACCGAGTGCAACCGGATCATCGAGTTCCGCAACGACGAGATCCGCCGCCTTCGCGAGGCGATCAGCACCGAGCACGGCTTCCGGGCCTCGGCCCACCGCTTCGTCATCACCGGCATCTGCCCGACGTGCAGCCGGGCGCGGAGCCCGAGGCGCCGGCTCGACCTGATCTGACCCGGATTGCTTTCAGACCGCCCGGCCGATCGTGATTGGCACCTCAGACCAGTCGGCCGTCGGTGTTCTGGAAGAGATGGGAAAGGCCGGAACGGGCTTCGCCGGAACGACCGGGGTGGCGGCGACCGTCTTCGGGGCCGGCGAGGGGACCTGACGCGGCGGGTTGGCGGCGGGCGGCTTCACCGTCGAAGGCTTCCGCTCCTCCGGCAAAGACGAAGCCAATTTCGAAGGAGCCGGCATGGCCTGCGGGGCGGGAATCCCGGCCTTCACCTGCCGCTCAACCTGCCGCAACTCCTTCAAGGATCGGAAGAAGCTCCGTTCGGCGGCGGCTTCGTACTTCCGGGCCAGGCAGGACTCGCGGGAGGGGTCGAACATCGCCCGACGGGCCGCCTCGACCCGCATCCGCTCTCGTTCCGGGTCGTTCTCGCCCTCGACCTCGGGCCATTCGGCGTCGAAATCGGCCTCGGCCTGGAGGACGCGGGCGGTGAGGGTCGCGGTCTCGGTCGCGACACAGCGGTCCATCCGGACGGACATCAGCGCCATCCGCCGGACCAGGGTCCGGCCGAAGTCGCTGGAAGGCTTCAGCTCGGCCTCGAAGCTCCGTTGCAGCCGGTCCACCTCGGCGGCGTCCTCGGCGGGGAGGGCGATGCCTTCACCGGTCAGGCCGTGCTTGATCGCATTGGCACGGGAGCGTTCTTTCCCCTCGGCGGTCTTCGGGCCGGTGCTGCGTTCGGCGTTCCGGCGGTTGGCGAGGATCTGGGCTTCGGTGGCGGGCATCGGACGGTCCTCCATCGGGCGGGGATCACGGCTTCCGTCCCGTATATTCAGCCCGAGTGGGTCGCCGTTATTCCTGTTTTTTTCGAATGTCTCCATTTTCCGGCCGGTCCCGATCGATCGACGGCCGAAGGCGTGACCGTCCGTCAGGAATCCGGGCGCGTCGGCGGGCGAGGCCCCTGGCCCCGGCCGGCCAGGTAATCGCGGAGATAGCGCGGGAACGTGGGCAGTTCGGCCTCGTCCCAGGCCTGCTCGATCTCGGCCTTGAGGCGCTGGTTCTCGGCCTGGAGGGCCTTGAAGGCATCGGCGTCGGGGCCGGCCGGGTCGAGAGCCAGGGCGTGGTCGTGGGTGTTCACCGAGATCAGGAACCCGTCCTTGCCGTCCCACGGCTGAATCTGCATCTTCATGTGCGGATAGCGGGCGTTCCCCAGCCGGAGGGCGAAGATCGGCTTCTCGTCGCCGGGCTTGCTGACCCGCTCGAACGGGGGCCGGTTGAGGAGCGATCCCGGTTCGACCCCGGGCGTCCAGTCGATCCGCTTGCGGACGGCGGGGGTCGGCCCGGAGGCGGGATAGGCGATCCTGAGGTAGATCTCCACCGCCCGGCGGAGCAGTTCCAGGCTCAGGCCCGGCAGGGCGTTCGGTTCGTCGGCTCCGGGCGACACCATGGCCGGTCCTTGATGCGGGCGCGTCGAAGTCGGGGACGACCGCCCGCCTCCCGCGCGGTCGTCTCGGATCAGGGTCCATCATAATCGCGGACGGCCGGACCGGCCATGCCCCTCCCTCGAGGCGGAGGCGAGATCGTCGGGCCGTCGGTCAGCCGACCGTCTCCATCGCGATTGACATCGTCTCCGACTGGCCGTGTCCCAGGACCCGGAGGCCGGCGTCGACGCCCCTGGCCTGGAGGTTGATCGCGTCGGTCGTCTGGGTGTACGGCTCGACGGCGATCAGGGTCCCGCCGCCAAAAGGGGGCGTGAAGACGACCAGCTCGCGGAAATGGCGGTCGAAGCTGAGTCGGAATTCGGCGTTCAGGGCGGTGTCGACGAGTCGGCAGGTGCAACGGTCGCCGTCGAACCCGAGGCCGGTCAGGACGTCGTCGAGCTTCTGGCCGGCCATCGACTGCCCCTTGCGGAAGTCGAGCCGCTCGTCTACAGGCTTGATCTCGCCGGTCGGCAGGTAGCCCGAGAGTACCCAGTAGTCCGAGGCGGGCAGGATCACCCGGCCGGGCGCCGGGTCGTCCGAGGCGAACGGGATCCGGAAATAGGGGTGGATGCCGAAGCCGTAGGGGAGGTCGACGTCGGTGGGGTTCTCGACCTTGATGGTCATCGCCAGCTTCCGGCCGGAGAGGGCGTAGCGGATGGTCAGGATGGCGTCGGTCGGCCAGAGCGGGCGTTGCTCGGGGGCATGCTCGGCCAGGTGGAACCGGCCGACGATGAACGCCTCGGAGTCGGTCGCGCCATGCTCGACGACGTCCCACTTCGCGGCGATCGCGAAGCCGTGGATGGCGTGGACCTTGGTGCCGACGGGGACCTCGTAGGACTTCCCCTGGAACGAGTAATGGCCGTCCCTGATCCGGTTGGGGAAGGGGAAGAGGACGGGCGTGCCGTTCCGGCCGGGGCTGGTGGGGTTGTCGGCGAAGTCGTCGGCCGCGACGACCATCCGGCGGACCTCGCCGGCGGCGGGGAGCCGGAGGTCGAACAGGTTGAAGCCGTACGACGGCAGGACCGAGGCCATCGCCCCGCTTGACAGGTCGCGCAGGGTGTAGACCGTCCGCCCGTTGTGGTCGCTGGTCTCGACGCGGTATGCCATGCCCGGAGATCCTTCGGTCGGAGAAGTCATCGCCTCGCCCGACTCATTCGACCGTCTACGGCGGCGGATTGCAAATCCCTGGCGGGTGAATTCGCCCCTTTCGAGCCCGATGGCCGGACAGGGAGCGCGGTCCGCTCCCATGTTCCGGGCAAACCTGGTTTAATGACAGGCCGACCCAAGGACCAGGTCCGACCGGCGCCGACGTCGGGCAAGATCACGCGACCGGCCACGCTTCCGAGGAGCGTCGCCCCAACCGACCGGGAGACGCCCGCTCGATGACTCCGCCCGAACCGACCCCTCCGACCGCGATGGCCGAGCCCAGCCGGCTCCTCCCCGCCCTGCTCCTGCTGTTCGTGGGCAGCGGCTGCGCCGCGATGATCTACGAGGTCGTCTGGCTCCAACTCCTGCAACTGGTGATCGGATCGACCGCCGCCTCGCTCGGCGTCCTGCTGGGGACGTTCATGGGCGGGATGTGCGCGGGGAGCCTCCTGCTGCCCCGGCTCGTCTCGGGCCGGCGGCACCCGCTCAGGGTCTACGCCGTCCTGGAGCTGGGCATCGGCGCCTTCGGGCTGCTGGTCCTGTTCGGCATGCCCTCGGTCGACGGCTGGTACTCGCGTTATGCGCTGCACGGACTGGCCGGCGTCCTGCTCCGGGGGGCCGTCGCGGCGGTCTGCCTGCTGCCCCCGACGCTGCTGATGGGCGCGACGCTCCCGGCGATCGCGCGGAGGGTCGAGGCCGATCCCGAGGGGGTCTCGTGGCTGGGCTTCTTCTACGGCGGGAACATCGCCGGGGCCGTGCTCGGCTGCCTCCTGGCCGGTTTCTACCTCCTTCGCGTGTTCGACATGGTGACGGCGACCTGGGTCGCCTTCGCCCTGAACCTGGCCGTGGCCGCGATCGCCCTGGCCCTCTCGTTCGTCGGGGCCCGGTCGGTCGAGCCCCCCGGACCCGGGAGAGAACCGGCCGGCGGGCAGGCCAACGGCTCCGGGCTCATCTATCCGGCGATCGCGCTGTCCGGGATGGCCGCTTTGGGGGCCGAGGTGGTCTGGACCCGCCTGCTCTCGCTGATGTTGGGAGCGACGGTCTACACGTTCTCGCTGATCCTGGCCGTGTTCCTGATCGGCCTGGGGATCGGCAGCGGCCTGGGGTCGTTCCTGGCCGGGAGGGCGTCGTCGGCGAGGGTGGCGCTGGGCGCCTGCCAGTGGCTCCTGACGGCGGCGATCGCCTGGACGGCGATCATGATCTCGGAGTCGCTCCCGTACTGGCCGATCAACCCGACCCTGTCGGCGAGCCCGTGGTACACCATCCAGCTCGACCTGGTGCGATGCCTCTGGGCCGTCTTGCCGCCGGCGATCCTCTGGGGGGCGAGCTTCCCGCTGGCCCTCGCGGCGGTCGCCTCGCGAGGTCAGGACCCCGGCCGGCTGGTGGGAGGGGTCTACGCGGCCAACACGGTCGGCGCGATCGTCGGCGCCCTGGCGTTCAGCCTGCTGCTGATCCCCGCCATCGGCACGGCCGGGTCCGAGCGGGTGCTGATCGGCCTGGCGGCGGCGGCCTCGCTGCTGGCGCTGGTGCCGTTGATCGGCCCGGCTCGCGGGGCGGGGAGGCTCGTCGGCGCCGCGGCGCTGCTGATCGCGATGGGTGTTTCCGGCTGGCTGGCCTGGAGGGTCTCGCCGGTCCCCTGGGCGGTCGTGGCGTTCGGCCGGCAGTCCCCCCTGGTGCTCACCCGGGCGGCGGCCGGCGTCGCCGCAAAGGGCCCCGACGGGACGAGCAAGCCGGAATTGTCCTGCATCTACGTCGGCGAGGGGATGAACGTCTCGGTCGCCGTCACCGAGACCTGGCAGGGCGTCCGGAGCTTCAGCGGGGCGGGGAAGATCCAGGCGTCGAGCGGGCCCGACGACATGCGGCTCCAGCGGATGCTCGGCCATATTCCGGCGCTGACGCACAAGAACCCGGAGTCGGTGCTGGTCGTGGCCTGCGGAGCGGGCGTCACCGCCGGGACCTTCCTGCTCCATCCCGAGGTCAAGCGGATCGTCATCTGCGACATCGAGCCGCTGGTGCCGACCGTCGTGGCGCCGATGTTCGGCAAGGAGAACTTCCACATCGTCGACGGGATCGCCCGCCAGAACCCCCACATGGTCGACGGCAAGCAGGTCGAGGTCATCTACGACGACGGCCGGCACTTCCTGCGGACCACCCGCGAGAAGTTCGACATCATCACCTCCGACCCGATCGACCCGTGGGTCAAGGGATGCGCCGCGCTGAACACGGTGGAATACTACCGGATGTGCCGCGAGCACTTGAAACCCGGCGGGATCGTCAGCCTCTGGATGCCGATCACCGAGAGCGACATGGAGACGACGCGGAGCCTGATCGCCACCTTCTTCCAGGTCTTCCCCGGCGGAATCCTCTG
>JAJYDH010000453.1 GCA_021777685.1 Planctomycetota bacterium
GGCCTCGCGGGCGCCCCCGGCCTCGCCGATCTCGGAGAGGCCCGGGGTGTCGGTCAGCAGGACGGTCCCGTCGACGTCCTCCAGCTCGTAGGTGAACGCCTCGCCGGCCCGGGTCGTGCCGATGGTCGCCTCGGTCCGGCCGACGGTCCGGCCGAGCAGGGCGTTGATGAGCGAGGTCTTGCCCGCCGAGCCCGTGCCGAAGACGACGACGTGGAACCGCCGGGCCTGGCGGTCGGCCCGAAGCTCGGCCATCTCCTTGCGGAGCCTGGCCTGGACCTCCTCATCCCGGACCTGGCCGACGACCTGCTCGGCCTTCTCGGCCTGGACGTCGGCCGCGGCCACGATGTCGTCGGGCGCGCGGGCGGGGGCCCGCTCGTCGCGGCCGAGCTTCCAGAGGAGCCGGAACGCGGCGACGGCCGTGGCCGAGGCCGTCAGGGCCACGAGCGAGACGAAGCCAATCGCCAGCGGGGGCGAGGTCTCGGCGATCCGGGCGTGGAGGTCGCCGACGGAGGTGATCAGCCAGGCCGCCATCCCCAGGGTGACGGTCAGGGCGAACAGGGTCAGCCAGATCTGCTGGGTTCGTTTCATCGTCATCGGAAAGGCGCCGGGTCCGGGGCTCCGGTCGAAGTCCACTCGGGTCATTCGCCCGAAGCCGCCCTTCCTTGGAGACGACCCGCCGGTTTGGCCATTCTACGCGGAAGCCCAGCCTCGATTCAAAATGGGGCCGCCCCGATCAACGGAGACGGCCCCTCCGGCATAATCGCCGCAATCCCATCGCCGCCAGGAGATGAGATGGCCGGGCATGGTCGTTTTCCCCCGATCTAGCATTGTGACCCATTCTAAGTGGCCCGCCGCACACATATAATAGCGATCCTGGCCCAGTCACATCCCGCCCTCCGATGAAAGGTGGCCCATGTCCCAGGACTTCGAAACGCCCGAGCCCTCCCAGCCAGCCCCGGCCAGGAAGACCGGCCCCAAGCTCAAGCTACCCGTGCCCCCCGACCTGCCCGACCACGACCCCGAGGCGGGATCGCCGCACCGGAAGCTCTCGACGATGGTCGGGATCAACTTCCTGATGCTCCTGCTCACCGCGTCGATGCTCGGCTTCCTGATCTTGCTCCAGTACAAGCCCCCGGTGGCCGAGCCGGCCCCGGCGGTGACGGCCGACGCGTCGAAACCGGCCCCGGCCGACGAGGTCAAGCCCGAGGTCGACCGGCTCAAGGCCGAGATCGCGGCGCTGACCAAGAAGCTCGAAGACCGCCCCGCAGTTCCCGACCCCTCGGCCCAGCTCAAGGCGCTCGACGACAAGATCGCCGACCTCGGCAAGACGGTCGGCGACATGCCCGCCCGGCTCGACTCGCTGAACTCCAAGCTCGAGGTGGTCAGCAAGGGCGAGGGCCTGGCCCCCGCGCCGAAGGTCGAGGCGATCGACAAGAAGGTCGCCGAGATGGCCCAGACGCTCGAGGCCATGAAGGCCGACCTCGCCGCCAAGCCCGCCTCGACGACGATCACTCCCGCCCCCGTCGCGACCGCCGCCGCCGCCGCCGAGGCCGACCCGGCGATGGATCAGGCCGTCGCCCTCTTCAAGCAGGGCAAGTTCGCCGAGGCCAGGGACGCCTTCACCAGGCTCCAGGCCGCCGCCCCCGACGACGCCCGCGTCTGGTACTTCTCCGCCCTGGCCAACGGCCTGGCCACCCGCAACTGGAAGGGCGAGAGCGAGAAGCTGGTCGCGGCCGGCGTCGCCAAGGAGAAGGCCGGCTCCCCCGACAAGGCCAAGATCGACGCCGCCTTCGCCGACCTGACCACCCTCACCGGCAAAGACTGGCTCGCCTATTACCGGAAGAGCGCGGCGCAGTGATCCGCCGATCCCGGATGTCATATTCGAGATCTGAGATCTGAGATCTGAGATCTGAGATCTGAGATCTGAGATCTGAGATCTGAGATCCGCCCCGACCGGAATCCGGCCATCCGTCTCCCCACGGATTCGCCGGGACGGGCTTTCCCCCCGCCGCTTGCCCAGTCCCCTCCGGACAGGCACAATCGAGGCATCCGTCCCCCGCCCCGATCCCTTCCCGGAGCATGCCCGATGCCAGCAGACGACAGGACACCTCGACGCGACTTCCTCCGACGCTCCGGGGCGACCGCCGGACTCGGCTTCGCCTTCCCCACGATCGTCAGTCGCCACGTCCTCGGCGGTCCCGACGCCCCCGCCCCGAGCGAGCGAATCCGGATCGGCTTCATCGGCGTCGGCCGGGGCAACGCCGGCACCGGCGGCCAGGGGATCGCCAACCTCAAGGCGATCCAGAAGGAGAAGGAGGCCGAGGTCGTCGCCGTCTGCGATGTCGACACGGACCATCTGGCCAAGGCCAAGGCCCTGGCCGAGTCGGGTGGTCGCCCCTGCGCGGCGTTCGCCGACTACCGCAAGCTCCTCGACGACAAGTCGATCGACGCGGTGCTGATCTCCACGCCCGACCACTGGCACGCCCTGCCGATGATCGACGCCTGCCTCGCCGGCAAGGACGTGTACTGCGAGAAGCCGCTCGGCCTGACCGTCGCCGAGGGCAAGGCGATGGTCGAGGCCGCGCGGAAGGCGAAACGGGTCGTGCAGACCGGCAGCCAGCAGCGCTCCGACGACAGGTTCCGCCTGGCCTGCGAGCTGGTCCGATCGGGCCGGCTGGGCAAGATCAAGACGGTCCGGATCAGCCTGCCCAGGGTCAACTTCACCGGCCCGGCCGTGCCCGACTCCGCCCCGCCGCCCCAGCTCGACTACCAGACCTGGCTCGGCCCGGCAGCCAATCGGCCCTACAACGTGAAGCGGGTCCACTACCTCTTCCGCTTCTTCTGGGATTACTCGGGCGGCCAGATGACCAACTTCGGCGCCCACCACCTGGACATCGCCCAGTGGGGCCTCGGCCGCGACGAGAGCGGTCCGGTGTCGATCGAGGCCACCGCCCGGTTCCAGAAGGATGGCTGGTACGAGGTCCCCGAGCAGAGCGAGATCATCTACACCTACGACGACGGCATCAAGGTCATCTGCGAGCAGGGCGCCGCCAAGGCCGGGCCCAACGTCCTGTTCGAGGGCGAGAAGGGCTCGATCGCCGTCTCTCGCGGCAAGATCGACTCGACCCCGCCCGAGATCCTCAAGGAGCCGCTCAAGCCGGGCGACGTCCACCTGTACGTCAGCAAGAACCACCACAAGAACTGGCTCGACTGCATCAAGTCCCGGGCCCTGCCGATCTGCGACGTCGAGATCGGCCACCGGTCGGCCACGGTCTGCCACCTGGGCAACATCGCCATCCGGACCGGCCGGAAGCTGACCTGGGACCCGGTCGCCCAGGCGATCATCGGCGACGCCGAGGCCGCGAAGATGCTCGGCCGAACCTACCGGGCCCCCTGGCACCTCCCCGAGTCGACCGCCAGGGCCACCTCGCCGGCGCGGGCCTGATCCCATTGCAACTCCGCCCGGAGATCCGAGATCTCCGGCCAGGTCATCGCGACAAAAAAACGTCCGCCCCGCCCGAAACCCGGGCGGAGCGGACGTCAGTTCGATCGATCCAGGACGCTCGGCTCACTTCCCGGGCATCGAGGTGATCAGCCCTCGGCTGTTGTAGTCGTTCAGCGTGAACAGGATCAGGATCAGGAACCAGGCGACCGTGGCCAGGCCGACGATCCAGGTCAGGTGATCGCTGTCCCTGAAATGCATGAAGAACAGCAGGATCAGCGCCGCCTTCACGACGGCGATCCCCAGCGCGGCGATGAGGTTCAGCTCGCCGAGGTTCAGCTCCGCCGCGCCGACGGTGAGGAAGAGCAGAACCATCAAGGCCGCGAAGATCTTGAAATAGAGCGGCCGGTGCGAGTGATGGCCGCCGATTTCCGGATGATGGGCGGTAGGTTTGGTCATGGCTTGTGGTTCAGGTCGATCAGGTAAAGGAGGGGGAACAGGAACACCCAAACGAGGTCGACGAAGTGCCAGTAAAGGCCGACCGACTCGACCGTAGCCCCGTCGGCGAACTTGTTCTTGAAGATCAGATACGCCAGGACGGCGAGCACCGCGATCCCAATCACCATGTGCAGGGCGTGCAGCCCGGTCATGGCGAAGTAGAGCACGAAGAACAGCTTGACGTGAGGCAGATCCTCCATGTTCCCGGACTTCTCGAGTTCCTCGATCAGATGCTCGGGGTGGAAGTTGAGGCCGGGGATCAGGTTCTCGTGGTAGTCGGTGATGTACTCGAAGGCTTTGACGCCAAGGAAGATCGAGCCGAGGATCATCGTCAGGATGAGGAACCTGACCACGGACTTGTGGTTGCCGAGCTTGGCCTCGTCGACGGCCAGGGCCATCGTGAGGCTGGAGACGAGCAGCACGCCGGTGTTGATGAACCCGGCGGGCATGATCAGCTCGTTACTGCCGACGGCGAACCCGCCGTGATAGAGCCAGCGGAAGAGGATGTAAGCGAGGAACATGCCGCCGAAGAACATGACCTCGGTGGCGAGGAACGTCCACATCCCCAGCTTGGTCGACTCGTCCTGCTGCTGCAAGTCGTCGAAGTGCGACAGCAGTTGGGGCGACTCGGCGTGTTGCGCCACGGCGTTAGACACTGGGGCCCTCCTGGATCTCGTATTCGTAGGGGTCTTCGGTGACGATCGGGGTCGTTTCGAAGTTGTGGGTGGTCGGCGGCGACGGGGTCTGCCATTCGAGGCCGGTGGCACCCCAGGGGTTCGGCCCGGCGATCGGGCCAAACTTGAGCGAGAGCAGGAGATAGACCAGCGGCAGGACATAGCCGACGGCGAGGATCGAGGCGCCGGCCGACGAGAGCACGTTGAGCACCTGCCACTCGGCCGGGTACTCGTGGTACCGCCGGGGCATGCCCATGTAACCGAGGACGAATTGCGGGAAGAACGTCAGGTTGAAGCCGACGAACACCAGCAGGGCCGAGAGCTTGCCCCAGATCTCGGGGTACATCCGGCCGGTCATCTTGGGCCACCAGAAGTGGATGCCGCCCAGGTACGCCATCACCGACCCACCCACCATGATGTAATGGAAGTGGGCAACGACGAAGTATGTGTCGTGGACGTGGATGTCGATCGCCATCGTCGAGAGCATCAGCCCGGTCAGCCCGCCGATGAGGAAGAGCCCGATGTAACCCAGGGCGTAGAGCATCGGCGTGTC
>JAJYDH010000454.1 GCA_021777685.1 Planctomycetota bacterium
TCCCGCGGGCGGATGGGTCGTCGGTGAAGGCCCGGACGTCGAAGATCGGGTCATACCCCCGGAGCGACAACTTGAAGCCGTTCTTCCCCTGGGCCGACCCGTGGCAGGTCCCCTGGTTGCAGCCCAGGCGGGAGAGGACCGGGTTGACGTCGTGGACGAAGTCGACCCTGGCCCGATCGAGCATCCCCGAGACCGCCAGGGGGACCTCGGCCTTCACGCCGCTCAGCGAGAGGATGAGCGTCCCACTGCCGTCGACGACCGGGCGGACCAGTCCGGCCCGGTTGACCTCGGCGACGCCGCCTTCGGTCTTGATGTCGACCATCCGCGTCACGTCGATCAGGTCGCCCGAGTCGAGCTGTCCCGTGACGAGCACCTGGGCATAGGCGAACCGGTTCGAGAGCTTGACCGAGGGGGGCTCGACCTTCAAAGCGACCAGCCTGGCCCCTTTCGGCAGGGCCTCGGTCTCGACCACCTCTTCCGACTTCGGGGTCGCGGCCTTCGCGAGCCGCTCGCCGGTCGACTCCGCCTGGCTGACGGGGGCCGGGGCGAACTCGCCGGTCGGCGAGCCGCTCTCGGTGTTGAACAGGCGGACGATCCCGTCGGCGCCGGCGGCGGCGAGCGTCCTGCCGTCGGGGCTGAAGGCCACGGCGTAGACGGCGGCCCGGGGGATCTCGATCCTGGCCAGCGGCTTGATGCCGTCGTGGAGGAACTTCTGGATCGCCTGGCCCTCCGGCCCGCTCCGGGTCATGGGCGCCTTGGCCTGGATCGCCCTGAGGGCGTCGGTCAGGCCCGTCTCGAAGTCATAGCCGTAGACGTGGACCTGGCCCGAGCCGTCGAGGCTGCCGCCGGCGGCGAACCGCCCGCCGGCGTTGCTGGCGGCCACGGTGTTGATCCTGCCCTTCATCGGGTCGAGGGCCCGGATCAGGTTCGAGTCGTCGCCGATCACGCGGGCGGTCTGGCGGTAGATCCGGTAGAGCCGAGGGATGCCGTCCGAGCCGCCGATCAGCACCTCGTCGCGCATCGGCAGGCGGGCGATCGCGGCGAGGCCACCCTTGAGGGCGCCCGGGGTGATCGAGGTGATGTTGTCGACGAACCGCTGCGTGGCGGTCTCGGTGAGCTTGGCCGCCATGTCGCGGCCGACCGAGATCAGGTGCGAGCCGTCGTTCGAGAAGGTGGTGTCGAGCGCCCAGTCGTTGTGCGATCCCATGAACAGGACCTGCTCGCCCGTCTTCGAATCGATCGCCCGCACGCTATTATCCGCGCACCCGAGGGCGATCTTCGAGCCGTCGGGAGACCAGCTCGCCCCGTAGACCGTGTCGAACGTGACGGGAACCGAGAGGCTGAGCTTCTTCTTCGCCACGTCCCAGACCTGGACCTCGCCCATCCGGCCCGGCAGGCCGCCGGTGACCGCCAGCCGGGCGCCATCGGGCGAGAACCTGACCGACTCGATCCGCTCGGACAGCCCGACGAGCCTCGCGACCGGCGCCGACCCGTCGGCCTTCCAGACGAGGACCTCGTGGAACCCGCCGATGGCCAGCAGGCTCCCGTCGGGCGAGAAGTCGATCGCCCCGATCACCGGCGGCCGACGGTAGACCGGCGGATGGTCCTGGTCGTAGCGGGTCGAGGCGCCGGCCGGGGTGTCATCGGTGGCCCCCTGAGCGATCCAGTCGCCGATCGTCTTCCGCTCCGACTCCGAGAGCGGCGCCTTGCCCTTGGGCATCGGGGCCTCGCCCTTCATGGGGGTGATCTGCTCGATCAGATGGCTCAGCTCGGGCTTGCCCGGGACGATCGCCGCCGACTTCGACTCGCCGCCGGTCGCCAGCCGATCGGGCGAGGTCATCACATAGCTGCCCCCGGCCTTCGAGGGCTGGTGGCATCCCTGGCAGTTGGCCTGGAAGATCGGCCGGACCTGGGTGAAGTAGCTGATCTTATCGCCCGTCCTGGCACCTTCGTCGGCCAGACCCAACGCGGGCAGGGCGACCAGCAAGACGGCGCCGAAGAGGCGGCTGCATATCTTCATAATCGTCATCGCGATCGACTCCTCCGCCCAGGTCCCCTGCGATCAAGGATGGATGTCTTCCCGTCCCCTCGACGTCAGGCCGTCGAGTAACGACCAACGAGAGCCGGCCCGAAATCCCTCAGCAACCGATGTTAAACAACAATGTATCGTGAATTCGACCCGAATGCATCCCCTCGCCTCTCCGACGACGAGGATCTGGCCTTGACCTCATCGGGCGAGCGATGGCGAGCATGCTGGAGGTCTTCGTGGACTTCGAGCGAGAGGTCTGGCGAGGACGAGTCCGGGCGGGGATATCCCAGGCTCGGAAGGAGGGTCGCCCCTACAACTGCCCGCGGACGGCGTCATTGAAAGCCGAAGAGGACCTCCGGCTCAAGGCCTACCGCGCCAGTCTTTCGGAGATCGCTAGGAGATCGAGATCACGACCAGGAAGGGGCCTCGGATGAGGATCATCATCCCGCCGAAGCTGGCCGGATCGGCCTTCTTCTAGGGCGATCCGGGACTCCATGAAGCAGTCGGGCGTCTCGATCCCGAAGGAGTGAACGCCCGGCCTTGATGAGCCGCTACCTTCTCTCTACCCCGCGAGCGAGGCCAGGCAGAGCCGTTCGATGGGCGCGATGTCGTACGGCTTGCAGAGCATCAGCTCGGGCTGGAGGTCGCGGACCTCGGCGAGCTGGAGCGAGTCGGTCGACCCGGAGCAGACGGCGACGAGCGTGCCGGGGTACTTGCTCCGGACCTCGCGGAGGATGGTCTCGCCGCCGCCGTCGGGCAGGTTCAGGTCGAGGATGATGCAGCGGGGGGCGGGGTCGAGTCGGGAGAGCCCCTCCGCCACCGTCGCCGCCAGCCCCACCTGCCATCCTCGGCGGCTGAACAGAGCATGCATGGCGATCCGGGTATGATCGTCGTCGTCAACGACGAGGAGTCGCGGCTTTTCCATGAGACCAGCCTCCGGAACGAGATCAAAACTCTCCGATATTGGCCCTCCGGAGCAATCCGTGTGCCCGGGGTGTCGAAATCTTGTCAAGAGGATTTTGGTCGTTCGGGGTGGGAGGGATTCGGAGGGCTGTCCGGGGGTGGGATCAGGCGAGGTGAGCGTCGCAGGGTCCGGCAAGCATAGGGTCGGGCATCGGACGATCGGCGGTCGGGAGGAATTCGGGGAGCCGGAGGGTGAACCGGCTCCCCTGGCCGGGCCGGCTCTCGGCATCGAGCGTCGCGCCGAGCGCACGGGCGATCCGCCGGGCGACGGCCAGCCCGAGGCCGACCCCGCCCGAGGCCGATCTCCGCGAGTCGGCCGCCCGGTAGAACGGCTCGAAGATCCGGGGGAGGTCGCCCGGGTCGATCCCCCGGCCCCGGTCCTCGACCGAGAGGGCGACGCCGCCCGGCTCGCGGTAGACGCGGACCTCGGCCGGGGCGTCGGTCGCGCCGTGGTCGCGGGCGTTGTCGAGCAGGTTGTCGAGCACCTGGGCCAGGAGCGCGGGGTGGGCCCGGACGAGGATCGGCCCGCCAAGGGGCTCCTCCCAGCGGATTGGGGCCGGGTTCCCCTCGGCCGAGCGTCGACGGATCTCCTCGGATGTCCACGAGATAAGGTCGAACGGCTCGAGCGAGGGGAGCCCGGCCTCGGCGTCGGCCCTGGCGAGGAACAGCAGGGCCTCGACGATCCGCCGGAGCCGGTCGGACTGGTCGCGGGCCCTGGTCAGGGTCCGGCGGTATTCCTCGGGCGGGCGGTCGCGGCGGAGCGCGACGTCGATCTGGCCGATGAGCGCGGTCAGCGGGGTCCGGAGCTGGTGCGAGGCGTCGCCGGCGAACCGGGCCTGGCGTTCCAGGGCCTCGTGCCAGCGGTCGAGCAGCCCGTTGAAGGCCGAGGCCAGTTCCTCCAGCTCGTCGCCGGTCGACGCCACCGGGAGCCGTCGCCCCGGCTCGTCGACGCCCAGCTCCCGCGCGCTCGACGCCATCCGGGTCAGCGGCGCCAGCGCCCGCCGGCAGAGCCGCCGGCCGACCAGCGCCGTGATGCCCCAGAGCCCGGCCGAGATCCCCGCCAGGGCCAGTGCCAGGTTCCGAAGCTCGCGCTCGATCGGGTCGAGCCGGAGGGCCGTCACCAGGACCATCTCGGCCGCCCGGTCGGGAGACGCGGGATGGCTCGACTTCAATCGAAGGGTGACCACCCGCCAGGGCCTTCCCCGGTGCCCGAGCCTCCGCTCCCCCGCCTCGCGCATCACGTCCGGGTCCGCCATGTTCCTCGATCGGTCGATCTCACCCCCCCGGCCGTCGAGGACCATCCAGCGGACCTGATCGGTCCCGGGGTCCTGGCCGGTCGAGATCTGCCGGCCATCGCGCTCCCAGTCGAGCCCGTCGGCCTCGTCCTCGACCAGCGCGGTGAGGGTCCCCAGGGCCGAGTCGAGCCGCTCATCCACCGACCGGTGGAGGTGCACCGAGGCGACGATATAGAGCGCCGTCGAGAACCCGACCAGGACCAGCGCCAGGGCGCCGAGGAAGGAGGCCGAGAGCCGGTCGGTCAGCGTCATCCCGCCCCCCTTTCCATCCCCCCGGGCGGCTCGCCGAACAGGTAGCCTCGCCCCCGGAGGGTGTGGATCAGCCGGGGCCCCTTCGCTTCCAGCTTCCGGCGGAGCTCCATGACGTGGACCTCCAGGGTGTTGGAGGTCCCGTCGTACCGCTCGTCCCAGACGTGCTCGTAGATCCGGGTCCGGGACAGGACCTCGCCGGGATGGCGGAGGAAGAAGACCAGCAGGGCCTGCTCCTTGACCGTCAGGTCGAGCGTCTTGCCGGCGCGCTCGGCCCGGTGGGTGACGAGGTCGATCCGGAGGTCGCCGAACGTCAAGGTCGTGACGCCCCCGCCCCTCGGCCGGCGGACCAGGGCCCGGACGCGGGCCAGCAGCTCCTCGAAGGCGAACGGCTTGCAGAGGTAGTCGTCCGCCCCCGAGTCGAGCCCCCGGACGCGGTCGCCGACGGCGTCGCGGGCGGTCAGGAACAGGACCGGCGTGTCCCCCCCGGCCTGGCGATGGCGGCGGAGGACCGTCAGGCCATCCGCCCCCGGCAACGACCAGTCGAGCAGGACGAGGTCCCATTCGGCCGTCTTCAGCGCGTGCTCGGCCGAGTCGCCGTCGGCGGCA
>JAJYDH010000455.1 GCA_021777685.1 Planctomycetota bacterium
GGCGTAGGAGGCGAGCACGGCGCTCTGGATCTTCTCCCGGCACATCGAGTTGATCGGGTGGGCGATGTCGGCGTGCAGCTTGGCGCGGCCGTCGGCGTCGCGGATGGCGCGGTTCTCGTCCAGGCGGCTGCCGCACTGGTTGCAGAAGCGGCTCCGCAGGTGGTTCTTGGTGCCGCAGTGGCCGCAGCGGTCGGTCAGCTTGCGTGAGGGCATGGCGACGAAGAAGCCCTTGGCCCCCTCGATGATCTTGAGATCACGGATGACGAACATGTCGTCGAACGTGATGCTGCAGAAGGCCTGCAGCCGCTCGTTGCTGCCCGAGTTGTCTTCCATGAGCTTGATGCGAACTTCGGTGATTTCCACAGCCAGTACTCCTTTACGTGGCGTCCTCTGTCTGCTCAAGGGCCGCAGGTCACGACCCGGACACGTCCCAGTCCGAGCGTTGCGAGACGTCTCGCGGCATCCTCCGCCGCGTCGCGGTCGCTTGCCAGGCCGAAATAGGCCGAGCCGCTCCCGCTCATCAGGTGCCCGTCGAGCGACGGGCCGATCTCGGCCAGGGCGTCCCGGACCGCCCCGAGGGACGGCTCCAGGGATTCCGCGACCGGTTGGAGCCGATTGAACAGCCCCCGCCCCAGTGCCGGGATGTCGCCGGCCTCCAGGGCCTCCAGGACCTCCCCGATCGGCCGGGGCCGGTCGGGGGGGATCACATTCCGATAGACTTCCGCCGTCGAGACCCCGACGGCCGGGCAGACCAGCACGAAGTGGAGCGGGTCGGGCAAGGGCCAGGGCTCCACAATCTCGCCCCGGCCCCGGCAGACGGCGCAGGGCCCTTGCCGGAAGAAGGCCACGTCGCTGCCGATCGCCGCCGCGATCTCGTCGAGCTGTTCCGGGTCGGCCCGCAGGTTCCAGAGGAGGTCGAGCCCCGCCAGCGTCGCCGCCGCGTCGGACGAGCCGCCCGCCAGGCCGGCCTGTGCCGGGATGGCCTTCTTGAGGTCGATCCGGGCGCCCCGGGTGCTGCCGGTCGCCGCCTTGAGCCGGTCGGCCGCCTTGACGACCAGGTTCTCGGGCCCGGTCGGCAGGGTCGGGTCGTCGCAGCGGAGTTCGACCCGCCCCGACGGGTCGTCGACCAGCGTCAGCGTGTCGAACAGGTCGACCGTCACCATGAGCGACTCGATGTCGTGGTAGCCGTCGGGCCTCCGGGCCCGGACCTCCAGGAACAGGTTCAGTTTCGCCGGGGCGAGGACCTCCACGCCGCCCGCGATCGGCCGGACGATCATGGGAAGCTGGTCCCCCGAAGGTCCTCGATCGAGCGGTAATGTGGCGGAAAGGTATCGCACCGGAAACCCATCATCTCGTCCTGAGTTTCGGGCCCCGACGCCCGTCTCCGGGGCCGGGTCGGGGGCGATTCCGTTCGCTCCGTGCCCTGTGCGAGGGACATTATCCCGATCACCAAATCCTCGCAAGCCGAAAAGTCCTCAAGTCGGAATGCCCGACCTGACGACGACGGGAAATTGTCAAAAGTGCAAGGTCAGCCCGGCCGGCGGGGAGAATTCGGCCTCGACCAGGACGCCGCCTTGCCCCGGAGTTCGCCCGCGAGGTCGGCCGCGCCGAGGGCCTCGTGACAGGCGATCAGGCCGTCGAGGGCGTCGTAGAGCGGGCGGTTCGAGGGATGCTCGCGGGGGAGCCGGCCGGCGAACCCGCCGGGGATGGCCCGCTCGGCCAGCTCGAAGGCGTAGCCGAAGTGGCCCCGGGCCAGCGTCGGGTCCTTGAAGTCGTCGAGCGCGATCCGCCCGAGCGCGACGTGGACCCAGATGTTGTCGCCGCACCCCTGGAGCGCGAACCGCAGGGCGTCTCGGGCGGCCTCCGGGTCGCCGGCCTTCCTCAGCTCGATCCCTTCCTCATAGTCGAGTTCCATCTCTCGGACGCATTTCGGGTGGACCAGGACGAAGTCGTCGCCCCCGAGCCGCTTCAGGCCGAGGCCGCCGCGCCTCGACGGGCCGCCCTTGGACCCGCTCGCCCCCGGCCGTCGCCCTGGCGCGGCCGGGCGACCGCCCCGGCCCTTGGCGGGAGGCCGATTCTCGCCGCGATTGCCGCCCCCTCGTTCGATCATCGCCCGACCCCTCGCCCCACCGGACCCGAGCCCGAACCCTCGCGCACGCCGATCGATGGAACCAGGATATCCCCCCGGCCGGTGGTTTGCGAGCCCGCCTGTCAGGGATTCCAGGCCGGAACGGTCTCGGGGAGGATCGAACTTCGGGACGGCCAGCGGACCCGCACGGTTGCCGAACTAAACCCTACCTGGTATAAGAGTTACAATATCATCTCGGCCCGGTTTCCGCCCACCTCGGCCATCCGGGCGGATCTGAGCCGAGAGCTTGGAGAGCGGCGATGGACCTGGCTCGATCCTGGAAGACGCTCCGAAAAGACGGCCTCCGGGCCTCGCTCTCCCGGCGACTCCGCTGGTATAGCGACCGGATTCGCGTGAACAACCCGGTCGTCGGTCGGATCGTGGAACTGGCGGGAAACCGGGTGCGGATCGACGGTCTGGTCTTCTCGGTCGACACCCCGATGATCACGAGGCCCCACAAGAGCACTCTGGTCTTCGGCCTCCACGAGATGGAGGAGCGGGAACTCGTGAAGAGGTGGCTGCCGCCCGACCTGCCGGTCCTGGAGTTCGGAGGGGGCCTGGGCGTCGTCTCTTGCCTGGTCAATCGTCGGGTCAAGGACCCGACCAGGCATATCGTGGTCGAGGCGAACCCCGCCATGGTCCCGGTGCTCCGCTCCAATCGCGATCGGAACGGCTGCAAGTTCACGATCATCAACAAGGCGGTCGCCTACGGCCGGGATGAGGTGGAACTCGCGGTCGACTCGGAGTTCGTCGGCAGTCGGGTCGGCGGGGCCACCTCGACCTCCAGCGTCGCGGTCCGGACCACGACCGCCCGAGCGTTGCTGGACGAGGCCGGCTTCGACCAGGCCGCGCTCATCTGCGACATCGAGGGGACCGAGGCCGATCTGGTCTCCCAGGAGATCGACACTCTGGCCCATCGCGTGCGGTTCATCATGGCGGAGTTGCATCCCGCCGTCATCGGCGACGAGGCCACCGAGCGGCTCCAGGAGAGTCTTCGGAGCGTCGGTTTCGCGCTCCGCGAGCAGATCGGAGACTGCGTGGTCTATACGAGGGCCTGATCGAGCGTTGACGTCGTGATTCGAAGACGCTCATTCTTGCTTTGAGGAACGCTCGACGGCCAGGTCGACGATCCGCTCGATGAGCTCGTCGTAGCCGATCCCCGCGACCTCGGCGGCGACGGCGAACTCGCCGCTCCTTTCCAGGTAGCAGTTCGCGTTGACCTCGATGACGTAGATCTCGCCGGTGTCGGTCAGGCGGAGGTCGACCCGCCCGTAGTCGCGGACCCGGAGGGCCCGGTAGGCGTCGAGCGCGACCTTCTGGAGCCTGGCCCGGAGTTCGTCGGGCAGGTCGGGCATGATCGACCTCGTGCCCTTGTACTCGGCGCTGTCCTTGGCCCATTTGGCCTTGGCGTCGAGGATGTGCGGGGCCCCCTCGGCGAGGCCCGAGAAGTCCATCTCGGCGGGCGGGAAGGCGATCGGCTCGCGGTTGCCGAGCACGCCGACGTAGAACTCCCGCCCCTCGATGTACTCTTCGGCCAGGGCGGCGTCGTGGAACTTCTCGTGGATCGCGATGACCCGCTTCATCAGCGAGGTGGCGTCGTGGACCAGCGAGTTGGTGCCGATCCCGATCGAGGCGTCGGCCCGGAGCGGCTTGACGAACAGGGGCATCCGGAGGTTGCCGCCGGTCTCCAGGTCCTCGCGCGAGAAGACCGCGAAGTCGGGATAGAGGATCTTCTCGAACGCCAGGGCCCGCTTGGCCAGCCCCTTATCCTGCCGGAGCGACAGCTCGGCCGGCCCGCCGCCGGTGTAGCGATAGCCGAGGAGGTCGAGCAGCCCGGCGACCGGGACGTCGGCCCGGACGTTGGTGCCGAACATCTCCATCAGGTTGAAGACCAGATCGGGCTTCCGCCGCGAGAGGCCGGAGATCAGCTTGCGGACGTCGCCGTGGACGCCCAGGATTGAAGGGACGTGCTTCTTCGCCTTCAAGGCCGCGGCGACCTGATCGACGACGACGTCGTGCTCCTTCGCCGTCTCGCTCTCCAGATACGTGATGATCGTGATCTTCATTCCAGCCTCATGGGTCGATCCGGCGTCGGAGGGACCGCCTCCAGCAGCAACCCCGATGCCAACCGGCCGCGCTCGTTGCCCGGCGAGAGGCAGGCGGGTTATCCTGAAACTCATGTCGGAGTCTGGCCGCCCGCACCTTGACCGAGGAGGCGCCATGGTGACCGGGACGAAGGGCAAGGTGCTGGTGACGGCGAAGATCGAGAGCATCGACGACCTCGCGTTTGTCCGCAAGGGTCTGCTCGCCGAGTCGGACGTCCGGAGCGTCGAGGCATCCGACGCCCTGGTCGACACCGTCTCGGACTTCTCGGGGATCGCCTCCAACCTGCCCGTCATCATCGGCCAGATCCCGCCGGAGGCGAAGGACCGGGTCGTCGACGTGAAGGGGCAACGGCCGATCGGCAACCCCGAGCACGGGGGCGAGGAGATGGTCGACATCCTTTGATCTTTCGAAGGCCGGCACGGCGGTTGCCCCTGGGCCCGGACATGACAACCGACGGACCGTCCTTTCACGAAGCCGGCCACCTGTCGACCCCGATCCGCGAGCTGCGGCTCGGGCTCGGTGAGGGATCGACATTGGCGCCGATCCTGGAGGAGTTCCTCGGGGAGCTGCGCCGGGCCGGGATCGTCCGGGTCGTCCCCCGGTTCTACCTCTCGACCGAATGGGGCGTGCCCGACGGGACGATCGCCATCGCGATCCCGTTCTACCTGGCCAGGCCCGACCTGGCGGACCTCCAGGCGGATCGGCTCGGGTACGTCGAGGGGGCCGGCCCGGCCGACATCCTCCGCTACCTCCGCCACGAGATGGGCCACGTCGTCAACTACGCCTACAAGCTCCACGAGACCCCGGAATGGGTCGAGCGGTTCGGCCCGATGTCCGAGCCGTACCGGGAGGAATACCGGCCCGAGCCGTTCAGCCGGCGGTTCGTCCGGCACCTGCCCGGCTGGTAC
>JAJYDH010000456.1 GCA_021777685.1 Planctomycetota bacterium
GAGTTCCGGCAGGGCGGCCGGGGGAAGCTCGCGGCGGTCGGCGAGCTGCTGGAGGACCGGCTCGGCCCTGTCGCGGATCGAGCCGATCGCGGCGGCCGACGCCTTGCGGACGTCGGGGCTCCGGTCGGTCGCCCCCCTCAGATAGACCTGCAAGGCCCGGACGTCGGGCAGCTTCGCCAGGGCGATCGTCGCCTCGTAGCGGGTCGAGTCGTTGTTGGCCGCCTCGATCATGGCCGGGATCGAGTCGCGGTCGCCGAGCGCGGCGAGCCCCGCGAGCGCGGCCTTGCGGACGTCGGCCGAGCTGTCCTTCAGCGTGCCCCGGAGCCTGGGGGCGACGGCCTTGAGGTCGCCGATCTTGCCCAGGGCCTCGACCGCCGCGACCCGGACGGCCGGGTTGGCGTGGCCGAGCCGCGCCTCGATCGCCGGGAGGGCGGCCTTCGCCTTGAACCGGCCGAGGGCGGCGATCATCCGGACCTGCGTCTCGTCCTTGAGGGTCGCGGCCGGGTTCGTCAGGGCCTCGACCAGGGCGTCGATCGCCGGCTTGCCGCCGATCGTCTCCAGGCCGGTCAGGGCCGCCGTCCGGACCCCCTCGGGGTTGGCGGCGTCGCGGAGCGCGGCGACGAGGAGCGGGAGGGAATCCCTGTCGCCCATGCTGCCGAGGGCCAGCGCGATCGCCTCGCGGACGTTCGTCTCGGGCTCGTTCCCGAACCTCTGCCGGAGGGCGGGCAGGGCGTCGCGGTCGCCGGTCTCGCGGACGGCCGAGACGGCGGCGAGCCGGACGGCGGTCGACGGGTCGGACAGGCTCGCCTGGATCGTCCTGAGGACTTCCGGTGTCGCTTCCCAGGCGATCGTCTTGGCCGGCGGCTTGCCCTGCGTCGGCCGGGTCCCCCACCACTTGCCGTCCCAGGCCGGGGCCTTCCGGTGGACCAGGGCCAGCTCGCCCAGCGCCTTCGCCCGCTCCGATTCGGGGGCCTTCGCCTCGGTCGAGACCTGGCGGAGCAGGCCGACGGCGTCGGCGTTGTAGACCAGTTCGAGCGCGGCCAGGATCGCGGCGCGGAGCCTGGGGTCGTCCGTCTTCAGGCCCGAGGCGACCGCCGTCCAGTCGCCGATCCGCCGGATCGCCTGGCGGGCCGAGAAGGCGAGGTAGCGGTCGGGGTCGAGCAGGATCGGCAGGAGGCTCGGGACCGCCTCCGACTGGCCGACCCGTCCCAGCGCGATGATCGCCTGGAGCCGGACGGTGGGCTCGGTGTCCTTGAGCAGGGCGATCAGGGCCGACTCGCCCGCCTTCTCGCGGCGCTCGCCGAGGGCGCGGGCGGCCTGGGCGCGGACGTCGGCGACGGGGGACTTGAGCGCGGCCAGCAAGGCGGCATCGCCCTCGTCCGTCCCGCCGGCGATCCCGTCGACCGTCCAGACGAGATGGCGAGCGGCCAGGGCCTCGGTCGCCGGGTTGGCCAGGGCCTTGACGACGGCCGGCAGGGCCTCGCGCCCCTTCTTGATCAGCGCCCGCTGGGCCCGCATCCGCTCGTTCCAGGAGGGATGGCCGAGGGCCTTGATCTGGGCGTCGATCGGGTCCGAATCGGTGCCTCGGGGGCGGGTCGCGATCGCGGGGCCCTTGTAGCTGATCGCGAAGACGCGGCCGACCTTCTCGGTCTTCGACCCCCACGAGCCCATGCCCCAGTCGGCGACGTACATGGTCCTGCCGTCGTAAGAAAGGCAGACGTCGAGCGGCCGGAACTCGCCGGAGTCGCCGGGCTCGGCGAAGTCGATCACGTCCTTGATCTTGAACGAGGCGCCGTTGGGCTCGAAGGCGAACCCCTGGACCTTCTTCTTGCCCCACTCGGACCAGAAGACGCGGTTCCGGTACTTCTCGGGCCAGGCGTCTTCCTTGTAGACCACCCCGCCGCAGGGCGAGCCGCCGCCGAACTCGGCGATCCGGTTGAGGAATCGGTCGGCGTGGGCGTGATAGTCGTAGGGGTAGCCGTAATAGCCGCCGTCGACGTGGTGGGTGACGCGGGTCCACCATCCGTCGCCGTCGTCGGTGTTGTCGTAGGTGAAGAGGTTGTCGCGGTCGTCGAGGTTCGGCTCCAGGTGGTTGCGGGTCCCGGTGGAGACGACCTCGATCTCGGTCCCGTCGGGCTTGCAGCGGAGCGTCCCGCCGCCGATCACCTGCGCGGTCTTGCCGTCGGGGCCGGTGGCCCTGAGCACGCCCTTGTCGCCGGTCGAGATGTAGAGCCTGTTGTCGATCCCGAACTGGATGCCCGAGACGATGTGGTCGTTCAGCCCCTTGTTGTTGGTGATCCCCAGGTCCTTGAACAGGTCCTTGCGCGAGTCGGCCTTGCCGTCGCCATCGGTGTCCTTGATGACGGAGAGATATGGCATGTGGCTGACGTAGAGCGACCCTTCATACCAGGCCATGCCGAAGATGGCCCGGAACCCCTCGGCGAAGAGGACCGGCTCTTTCCCCTCGCGATAGACGTAGATCTTGCCGAGGTTGGCCTCATACGGGCCGGTCTGGTCCATCGGGTCGACCGCGACGTAGACCGCCCCATCCGGGGCGGCGGCGACCTGGCAGGCATAGAGGAAGGAGGGGACGTTGGCGAGGAGGCGGACCTCGAAATCATCCGGGACCTTGGGCAGTCCGGCCGTCGCGGTCGAGCCTGCCGTCAGCAGGAGCAGGAGCGCGGGGAGGACGCGCCGGGCGCGAGCCGTCATCATGCGGGATTCCTCGGGTTCGGGGCGGATTCGCGGGCGGGCCAAGGCCAAACTTCTCGGCGGGAGCACGATCCGAGCGAAGTTGGCGGGTCGATCTCGCCCATTCTAGCCATGCCCGTCCGGGCCAAACAACGGGGCACGGCCTCCGACCAAAGTTGATCGGATCTTCTCCCGGACGAAGCTGGGTTGACCCGGATTCCAGGGGGAGCCTTTGGAGTGCGGGAGCTTGCTCCCGCTTTCCTGGAGGGAGCTTGCTCCCGGATCGCTTCAACGCTTGGGGCCGGGAGCAAGCTCCCGAACTTCAAAGCGGGAGCAAGCTCCCGCACTCCAGATCGGGAGATGGATGATCTGGGAGTCCTCAGCCCTTCGGGTTCGTCACCCGGCCGAGGAACAGGATCGAGCCCGAGCGATTGTCGCGGATCAGGAACAGGAACGGGTGGTCGGCGCGGAAGACGACGGGCTTGCTGGGAACCCTCGCCATGCTCCGGGTCATCATCACGGCCGTCGCGGCGGCGGCCTCGGTCCCCTCCTCGTTCACGTCGGCGAACGCCTTGTGGATCACCGCCGAGATGAAGAGCTTGCGGTCCTCGGCGATCCCCGAGAAATCCGCTTCTGGGCTGAAAGCCAGCGGCATCCCCAGTGCCGTCAGCGCGTCCTTCAGCTGGAAGCCGCACTCCAACCGGAACCGGGGCAGCGCGACGTCGACCTGACGATCGGCCAGCTTCGCGAGCCAGCCGTCGAGCTTCGGGCCGGTCAGCGACGCTTCGAACGCGGCCAGGCCGTCGACCGCCTTCGGGAGCAGGACGACCATCGAGAGCGCCTCGCCCGCGTAGGGCAGTCCCAGCGCCTGGAACCCGTCCCCCTCGAAGTAATTGAGGTGGCCCGACCGGTGCATCATCGGCACGGGGGTCCGCTTGTCCCCGGTCGTCGTGAAGTCCTCGTCCTTCGTCGCGGACTTCGCGAAGGGGACCGACCAGGCCCCCTTGAAGTAGATCGCGTTGGTCAGGACCAGGTCGGTGGCGGGCGTGATGGCCCCCGGCCCGATGAGATCCTTGATCTTCTCGCGTGTCCTCTCCTCGACCCACGCGTTGATCGCCTTCCGTGCCCCCTCGGGATTCCCGGCGAAGTCGACCGGGTGCAGGCCGGCCCGGTAATAAGTCTCGGTCAGCTTGAGGAAATCCGGGCGATAGCCGAGCCCCTGCTGGCCCCAGAGGGCGTTGGCGGTGTCGAGCTGATAGGGCCTCGACTCGCCGCCGTTGAGCGTGGCGTCGAGCCCGGAGAACGCCTCGTGGAGGGCCTTGCCCTCGGCCGGTAATCGGAGCGCCTCGGCCATCTGCCGGGCCGTCTCGCCCCGGGCGCCAACGGAGGTCATCGCCAGCGCCGCGGAGATCGAATAGGGCGAGAGGAAGACGTTCCCCGGGCCGGTCCGGACCTTCCCGTAGAGGTCGACCGCGAACCGATTGTTCCCCTTCACGACGTCCGTCATCGCGGCTCCTCCGGGACCGGCACCGATCGCGACAACCAGCAGCGGGATGATTGGGCCGAGCATGTTCGACATCTCCTGAGCCTACCCGATGTGTCTACCCGACTGATAGACGGCCGGGACGGCCGGGCCTTGGGATTCCCTCTCGAATTTGGACATCGCCGAGTACGGCGCCCCTCGTTCCCACGCTCCTCCGTGGGAATGCCGTCTTCGACGCTCCGCGTCGTCCCCCGGCCTTTCCTTGACGCCCGGAAGAGGACGCGGAGCGTCCGGGACGGCATTCCCACGGAGGACCGAGGGAACGAGGGGCGCCGCGACTCCAATATCGCGAGGGGCTCCCTCCGGACCCTTGGGTTGGGGCTCATTCTCGCACGGTATGGTTCTTGCTGTCGATCGACCGCGGCCCGGTCCCGTTCGCCGGGCGATCCTCCCGCCGTTCTCAGGAAGGTCCGATGAATCTCGAAAACGCCCGGCCCGAGGGCGTCGCGGACGGTCCCGAAGCCGCCGCTCCCGCCGCCTCGCCCGGGGCCCGGCCGGGAATCTCCGCCGGCCGGGTGCTGGTCGTCACCAGCGTGATCCTGACGTTCCTGTCGTACCGGCGGACGGCCGCCGTGGTCCTCTGCGACCTGGCGAGCACCGCGTATTACATCGGCGGGATCGTCGAGGCCCAGATCGGCAAGGCGGCGCCCTGGTTCATCCTCGCGGTGATGCTGTTCAGCTACGCCGTCCGCTCGGTCTACATCGAGAGCTGCACGATGTTCGTCCGGGGCGGCGTCTACCGGGTCGTCAAGGAGGCGCTGGGCGGCATCCCGGCCAAGCTCTCGGTCTCGGCCCTGCTGTTCGATTACGTCCTGACCGGGCCGATCAGCGGCGTCTCCGCCGGCCAGTACCTGATCGGGCTGTCCAACGAGCTGTTGCACCACTTCCGGGCCAGGTTCGTC
>JAJYDH010000457.1 GCA_021777685.1 Planctomycetota bacterium
GACCGGCCCGGCCGCCGGCGCCGCCTGGGCGAGACACCCGATCATCGCGATGGACAGGGACAGACGGCGCATGCGGACCTCCTTGGTTCGGTTCCCTCCAGGTTAACAGAGGGTCCGCCCTTTGGAATAGCGGGGCCATATGGGCGACCCTCAGTAGTCCGTCAGCGACTTCGGCGGGATGGCCACCCGGAGGGCGTTGACGACGGCCAGGACATCGATGACCTCCTGGGCGATCGCCCCGGCGACGGGCGGGAGCAGGCCGGCGGCGGCGAACCCCATCCCGATCAGGCTCAACGCCATCCCCCCGACGGCGCTCTGGAGCGCGATGGCCCGGAGCCTCCGGCTGATGTGGAAGAACTCGTCGACCTTCTGGAGCGAGCTGTCCATGATGACGGCGCCGGCGGCCTCGGCGGTGATGTCGCTGTTCTGGCCGAAGGCGATCCCGACCGTCGCGGCGGTCAGGGCGGGGGCGTCGTTGATCCCGTCGCCGAGGTACGCCGTGTTCTCGCGACGGGTCGCCTCCCGGACCAGTTCCAGCTTCTGCTCGGGCGATTGGCCGGCGTAGACCTCGGTGATCCCGACCCGATCGGCGAGGTAGCGGACCTCCGACTCGCGGTCCCCGGAGATGATCATCACGCGGTCGAACCGATGGCGAGGGCCAAGGTGCCGGATGAACGAGGCGCCGTCGGCCCGGGGGACGTCCCGGAACCGGAGGGTGGCGGCATATCGGTCGTCGACCAGGGCCACGCACTCGAGGCCGCCGGCCACCGGGGGCATTTGGGCCGCGACGTCCGGACGTTGCTGCTCCAGCTTGGTCCGGCTGGTGACGCGGATCGTCCTCCCGTCGACCACGCCGGTCAGCCCTTCGCCGGGCCGCTCGCCGATCGAGGTCGCCTCCCCGAGCGGGAGGCCGGCCGCCTTCGCCCGGTCGAGGATCGCCCCGGCGAGCGGGTGCTTCGAGTAACGCTCCAGGCTGGCCACCAGCCCGAGCACCTCGTCCTTGTCGAGGCCGGGGGCCGGGATCACCTCATCCAGCGTCGGCCGGCCGTGGGTGAGGGTGCCGGTCTTGTCGAAGATCGCCGTCCGGCATGTGTCGATCTTCTCGAGGACGGCCGGGTCCTTGATGATGATCCCCCGGCGGGCCGCCAGCGAGATCGAGCCGATGATCGCCACCGGGATGGCGATCAGCAGAGGGCAGGGCGTGGCGACCACGAGCACCGCCAGGAACCGGATCGAATCGCCGCTGAAGATCCACGCCGCCAGCGCGATCGCGACGGCCAGGGGGGTGTACCACGCCCCAAGTTGATCGCCCAGCCTTCGGAGCCGGGGTCGATTCTCCTCGGAAGCCCTCATCACGCTCATGATCCTGGAATACCGCGAGTCGACGGCGAGCTTGTCGGCCCGGATCGTCAGAGCCGACTCGCCGTTGATCGCGCCCGAGATCACCGTCGAGCCCGGCGCCTTGGCGAGTCGATACGGCTCGCCGGTCAGGAACGACTCGTCCATCACGCCTCGACCCTCGACGACCGTGCCGTCGACCGGGCAGATCTCGTGGGGGAAGACGACCAGCATGTCGCCGACCGCGACATCCGCCAGGGCCACCTCGACGATCTCGGCACCTCGCTTGGCGTGGGCTTTGGAAGGCATCCGCGCCGCCAGCGCGGCCAGGACGGACGACGCCCCTTTGATCGCGTAGACCTCCAGAGCCTCGCCGCCGGAGAGCATCAGGACGACCAGGACCCCCGCCAGATACTCGCCCAGCCACGCCGAGGTGAGGATCGACAGCCCCGCCAGGAGGTCCGAGCCGAACTCCTTCCGGAGCATCTTCGCCGCCAGTTCCCAGAGCAGCGGGAGCCCTCCGAGGGCCAGGCAGACGACGAGCGGGATCTGGGAGGCGGGAATCCCGAAGATCATCCCCTCCGGCCTCACGCCGAATCGAAGGACCAGGTGGAGGACAACCGCCGCGATCGCCAGGCCGGCGATCGCGACCTGCACGCGGCCGGGTCCGGCTTGCTGATTCTCGGGCATCCGGCGACCTCGGGCGTAAGGATCGGCGAAATCGACGCGACGTCGCGACCGATCGGCCTCCAATCTCCTAGGTTCGGCCCCCGAAAGCAACCGGACGAGGCCGATGAAGCCCGGCTCGGTCCTTGAGTCCTGCCCGTCCGGTTGGTAGCCTGGCCCGCCATGTCGAAGTCCCCCGAGAGAGAGACGAGCCCGAAGCCGGCCGGGCGATGGTGGGCCTGGCTGGCGCTGGTGCTGGTGTTCGGGGTCCACTCGTTCCAGGCGATCCGGCTGTTCCCGAGCCCGCGGTCGATCGTCGACCCGGGCTCTCCGGTGGTCGTCGTCGACCACGCGATCCACGAGTACCACGGGGCGCTCGGCGCCCGGTTCGTCCGCGAGGCGGGGACGTCGTGGGGGTTCGACCCCTTCTTCATGGCGGGATATCCCGAGACCCCGGTCTGGGATTCGAGCAGCAACCCGTCGATCCTCTTCGACCTGATCGGCGGCGAGCGGGATTATCGAGGCTACAAGATCGGCCTGTTCGCCTCGTCGATCCTGGTGCTGGCGGCGGTCGCGGGCGGGGCCTGGGCGGCGGGGCTGGGGACGGCGGAGGTCGCGGTCGCGTCGGGCCTGGCGTGGTTCGCGTTCTGGGCCGGGTTCCCGGCGGGGCTCTGGCGGAGCGGCCTGTTCGCGTTCGTGCTGGCCTCGGCGGGCGTCGGCCTGCTCCTGGGGCTCTTCGTCCGGTTCGATCGACGGCCGACTCGGCGGGGATGGGTCGCACTGACGGCGGCGGGGGCGGGGCTGTTCTTCGTCCACGTCACCGCGCCGATCCTGGCCATCGGCGGCCTGCTGGCGTTCCTGGCGGCCGTCGCCCGGCGGCATGGCCGGAAGTGGCGCGCGGCGATCTTCGGGGCGGCCGGGCTGGCGGTCGCGGTCAACCTGCCCTGGCTGGCGACGCTCTGGCGGTTCCGGGGCATCCGCACGGGCTCGAGCCTGTTCATGACCACCAACTCGGCCCTTTTCCTGGTCGACTACTTCCTCCAGGACACGACCGAGGGGCGGACGGCACTGGCCTTGCTGGTCCTGGGGACGGCCGGGCTGGTCTCGTGGTGGATGGGAGGGCGTCGATCGGCGGCGGCGGCGTTCGGGGGCTCGATCGTCGGGCTGATCCTGCTGACCGGGTTCGGCAGCCTCTGGGGGCCGTCGAGGAACCTGGAACCGCTCAGGTTCCGCGTGGCGTTCCTGTTCCTCCTGGCCGTCCCGGCGAGTTCGGCGGTCGTCGGGGCTTCGGCACGCCTGGCCCGGTGGGCGGGCGGGGGCCGTCGAGGGGCGTTCGCGGCGGGGCTGGCGTGGGCGGCGCTGCTGGGAGCGTGGGGGACGGCCGAGCCGACGTTCTTCCGCGCGAGCTGGTCGTGGCTCGTCCAGGACCGCCCGCTGGTGGTCGGCATCAAGCCCGAGATGCGGACGCTCGTCGATTGGATCAAGGAGAACACCGACCTCTCGGGGCGAATCCTGTTCGAGGACCAGCTCCGGCTCCTGGAGGCCACCGACGCCGAGAGCGTCCACTGGACGCCGTTGCTCCCGGACCTGCTCCGTCCCGAGCAACGCCTGTTCATCGGCGGCCTGTACCAGACGGCGTTCATCCGTCACCACAAGATGGCCGCCTTCGGCGACTTCCAGCTCGGCGACCGGTTCATCGACGAGTGGACCCCGGCCGAGGTCGAGCAATATTGCCGGACCTATAATATCGGTTGGGTGGCCTGCTGGTCGCCGCTCTCGCGGTTCTGGTTCGACCGGTTCAGGCCGGCGACGAGGGTCGCGACCCTCCCTCGCTATTCGACGCCCGGCCGGCCCCCGTCGGTCAACGACCGCGAAGTTTCGGCCATCTCGCGGCGGGCCGGCCCCGAGGTGGCCCGGCGGTATATCCTGGGCGGGGGTCGGGAGTACGCGATTTATCGGATCGACCGGCCCCGGACGTACTTCCTGAGAGGGAAGGGGAGAATAGTCGCGGTCGGGCCGAACCGGGTCGAGCTGGCGGACGTCGAGCCCGAAGCCGGTGCTGTGGTCCTGAGCCTGCACTGGCTCGACACCTGGAAGTCCGACCCGCCTCTGACCCTCCGGCCCGAGCCGATGCCGCCCGACCCGGTGGATTTCGTCCGGATCGAGATGCCGGGGCCGATGCGGAAGGTCGTGCTGTTCAACGGCTACGGGCGGTGAGGCCGGGTGGCGGGATCGCGGGACAGGTCGAGGCCCGCGAGCGCGAAATCCGGGTTGTCCTCGAAGCAGGGGAACCCGACGGCCTGGCGGAGCCCCGTGGCCGTGGGCTCGAATTCGGCGGATTCCTCGCCGAGTCGCAGGACGATGCGGTCGTCGGCCCGGTCCCATTCGCCGATCCGCGAGATTGCGATGATCCCGGCTTGCTCGGGCGATCGATCGAAGGAGAGGCGGAGCGTGAACACGCGCCGGCGGAACAGGCGAAGGTCGACGTCTCGATCGCCTCGGCGGGCCGAGTACCGGGCGACGAGATTGAAGCGGCTCGTCCCCCACAATTCGCCCAGGAGCCTGGGAAAGAAGATCAGAAACCCCAGGGTGGCCGGTTCCAGGATCAACGGCAGCCACGCGAAGGGCCCCAGCCTCGGCGTGAGGAGGAAGCCCAACGCGCCGAAGAACCCTCCGAGGACGAAGATCGGCGAGGCGTCGCGATGGGTCCGCGCGTTCGAGACCAGGATCGCGCCGTTGATGAGGGCCGAAACGACGAAGATCCCGATGAACAGGCCGGGCAGACCCGAGATCATGCGTCCCGCGACATCGGCCACGGCCAGCCCCCCGTCGTCAGCAGAACGGCCGGAGCGCCCTGCGGAGGGCGGAGGCGGTCGGGTAGCGGTCGGCCGGGTCGCGGGCGAGGCCCCGGTCGATGACGCCGGCCAGGGCGGTCGGGACCTCGGGACGTCGGTGCTGGATCGGCACCGGGGGCTCTTCGAGGAGCATCCGGATCAGGTCGCCGCCCTCGGCCACCTGGTCGTAGATGAACTGGCCGGAGATCAGGTAATAGAGGGTCGCGGCGGTCGAGTAGAGGTCGCCGATCGGCTGGACGGTCTTGAAGTCGAGCATCTGCTCGGGCGGCATGAA
>JAJYDH010000458.1 GCA_021777685.1 Planctomycetota bacterium
CCCCGCCCTGGCCGAGCGGATCTTGACCGAGATCGGCGAGGAGCACGGCTTCGAGGTCGTCGCCTCCAAGGACGGCCGGATGTTCGACCCCGACAAGATCGGCCAGTGGGACGCCTTCGCCTTCGAGACGACCGGCGACCTGACCAAGGAGGGGACCGACAAGCAGCCGCCGATCTCCGCCGACGGGCTCAAGGCGTTCTTCGACGCGATCGAGTCGGGCAAGGGGTTCGTCGGCATGCACTGCGCCAGCGACACCCTGGGCGACCATCGGAAGATGGGCGCCAACGACCCCTACATCAAGATGATCGGCGGCCAGTTCGCCGGCCACGGCGCCCAGCAGGTCGCCACGATCGACGTCGTCGATCCGGGCTATCCCGGCGCCTCGGGGTTCGGCACCGGCTCGTTCAAGATCAACGACGAGTGGTACACCCAGAAGTACTGGGCCGACGACCTCCACGTCATCCTCGTCCAGAACACCGAGGGGATGACCGGCGACCTCTATCAGCGGCCCAGCTTCCCCGAGACCTGGGCCCGGATGCAGGGCAAGGGCCGCGTCTTCTACACCTCGATGGGGCACCGCGAGGACGTCTGGGAGAACCCCAAGTACCAGGGCCTGCTCCTCGGCGCCCTCGGCTGGGCCACCGGCCAGGTCGAGGCCGACGTCACGCCCAACGTCTCCAAGGTCACGCCCGACTACAAGCAGGGCCCGGCCCCCAAGAAGAAGCCGGCCTGATCGAAGTCCCGGAGTCGGGCGGGGCGATCACCGCCCGCCCGGCTCGTGCTCAGGCTCGCCGTCGATGATCGTCATCCGGGCCCGGACCTTGAGCAGTTCATCCGGCGGGATCTGGAACAGGTCGCGGTCGACGACCGTCACGTCCGCTCGACGGCCCACCTTCCAGGACGCCGAGCCGATCCTCGGCCCAGGGCCGTTCGGGGTCGCCGGTCCAGATCCGCCCGACTTCGAGGATCAGATCGTCCCGATGATCGCACGGGAGGCCGTTCGTTGCCCATCCCCCGCTCGGCGGCGAGGCCCCGATTTCAGGCGGCGATGCCCTCGTCCTCTTCGGGCTCGTCGTCATCCCCGCCGAGGAGGAGGCCGAAATCCATCCGCTTCCTCGGGCCCAGGTTCGAGAAGTCGATGCCCAGGTCGTCCAGGAACGCGGTCTCGGCCGCCCCGTTGAAGGTGTCGTCCCGGTCGTCGAAGTCGTCGAGCCAGGCGTCCTGGTCCTCGAATCGGTCGTGGAATTCGTCGAAAGGTTCCGCGCTCATGCTCAGCTCCGCTGGATGGACCATCTCGCACTCAATTCTACTCTACGAGTCATCCCCCGGGCCGGTTCGGAATCAATTTCCCAACGCCGCCGGCTTTCCGTATGATGTTGGCAACCTCCCCGCTGAACGATCGAACCGGGACCCGGCGGCCCCCGCCCCGGCCCCGGTCGGGTCGCCCGCCCTCCGCGAATGAAAGTGACCCATGACGGCCGGTTTGGGCTCGGTTCTGGTCGTGGACGATGACCCCAACAACCGCGACCTGCTCTCCCGTCGGCTCCGCCGGCTGGGTTACGAGGCGGAGGTCGGGCACGACGGCCAGCACGCCCTGGCCCTGATCGGCGAACGATCGTTCGACGTCGTGCTCCTGGACGTGATGATGCCGGGCCTCGACGGCTTCGAGACCCTGACCATCCTCCGCCAGCACCACTCGGCGACCGACCTTCCGGTCATCATGGCCACGGCCAAGGACGACAGCGAGGACGTGATCCACGCCCTCGGCCTGGGCGCCAACGATTACGTGACCAAGCCGCTCGACTTCCCGGTGGTCGTCGCCCGGATTCAGACCCAGATCTCGCTCAAGAGGGCCGTCGAGCAGGTCAAGCAGCTCGAACGGCGGCTGGCCGAGCGGAACCTCGAGCTGGAGTCGGCCAACGCCCGGATGTCCCGCGACCTCCGGGCGGCGGCGCGGATTCAGGAGGCGCTCCTGCCCCGCTCGTCCCCCGACGTCCCCGGCCTGGGCTTCGCGTGGGCCTTCCGGCCGTGCGACGAGCTGGCCGGCGACGGGCTGAGCGCGATCAAGCTCGACGATCACCGGGTCGCGCTCTACGTCCTGGACGTCAGCGGGCATGGCGTGGCCTCGTCGCTGATGTCGGTGAGCGTGGGCCGGCTGCTCACGCCCCCCTCGGACGCCTCGTCGATCCTGGTCCGGCCTCGCGAGGGGAGCAATCCGCCCGAGCCGTTCTCCCCCGGCGATGTCGCCGCCCAGCTCAACCGGCTCTTCCCCTTCGAGATCTCGACCGAGCAATACTTCACGCTGGTCTACGGGGTGCTCGACACCTCGACCGGCGAATTCCGCTACACCCTGGCCGGACACCCCGGCCCGATCCACCTGCCGAAGGACGCCAAGCCCAGGGTCCTTCCGGGCCGGGGGTATCCGATCGGCTTGGCGGATGGCCCTCGCCCCTATAATGAGTGGACGGTTCAACTTTCGGCCGGAGATCGGCTCTATCTCTATTCGGACGGCATCCCCGAGGCGGTGGGCCCGGAGGGGAATCCGTTCGGGACCGAGCGACTCCTGGGGTTGATCGAGTCCGGCCGTCCCGAGCCGCTCTGCGCGGTCGTGAACGACCTGGTCGCGGAGGTCGAGGCCTGGTCCGGGGTGTCGAGCGTCCGCGACGACGTGTCCGTGTTGGCGGTCGAAATCCGGGGCGACTAAACCGGGGCGAGGGTGAACGGGCCATGAGCAGGTTGGCCGAACGCAAGCTGGCCTGGGGATTCGGACTGGCCCTGACCGTCCTGGCCACCAATGCGCTGGTGTCGTACAGGGACCTCGCGGACCTCGCCGCCAACACCCGGCATGTCGTCCATTCGCGCAAGATCCTCGAGACCGTCGAGGACGTGGCGTCGAGCTTCAAGGACGCCGAGACCGCCCGCCGAGGGTTCCTGATCGACGGCAACCTCAACGACCTGGACGACTTCGAGCGCCACGCCTCGACGATCCACTCCAAGATCGACGCCCTCGAATTGTTGAACCGCGACCGACCGGGGCAGCATTCGCGCTGCATCGAGCTCGATCGCGAGGCCCGCGCCCGCCTCGAAGAGTTCCGGGCCTCGATCGCCAAGGCCCAGCGCGACGGCCTCATGGCCGAACGCCTCGCGTTCGCGTCCGACCCGGTCCGCCAGCGGCTGAACCGGATCTTCGAGCTGACCCAGAAGATCGAGGACAAGGAGTCGCTCTACCTGGAAGAACGGGTCGCCGAGCGGCGATCGAGCATCTGGCGGTCGTACATCACCTTCTCGGTCGCCTCGACCCTGGCCCTGCTCCTGATCGGCTCGATCTACGCGCTGGTCATCCGCCACCTCGCCGAGCGGTCGAAGGCCGACAGGGCCCTCCGGGAGAGCGAGGCCCGGGTCCGGCTCCTGCTCGACTCGGCCGGCGAGGGGGTCTACGGCGTGGACCTCAAGGGCGCCTGCACCTTCTGCAATCCGGCCGCCCTCCAGCTCCTCGGCTTCAAGTCGGCCGAGCAGGTGCTGGGCCGGGACATGCACAAGCTCATCCATCACGCGCATTGCGACGGCACACCGTACCCGGTCGAGGACTGCCCGATCTTCCGGACCTTCCACACCGGCGAGGGGACGCTCGGCGAGGAGGACGTCTTCCGCCGGGCCGACGGCTCGACGATCCCGGTCGAGTATCGGGCCCACCCGATCCGCCGCGACGGCGAGACCCTGGGCGCGGTCGTCACCTTCGTCGACGTCGAGCCCCGACGGCGGGCCGAGACCGAGATGAGGCTCCGCGAGCGCGCCCTCAAGGCGATCGCCCAGGGGGTGTTCATCACCGACCCGGCCCGGTCCGACGAGCCGATCATCTACGTCAATGCCGCCTTCGAGCGGCTGACCGGCTACCCCCAGGCGGAAGCCTCCGGCCGGAACATCGAATTCCTCCGGGGCCCCGAGACCGACCCCCGCGCGATCGAGGAGCTTCAGGCCGCCTTCCGCGACCGCCGCGAGGCGTCGGTCGAATTGCTCTCGTACCGCAAGGACGGCTCGACCTTCTGGGATGCCCTGACGCTCGCGCCGGTCGAGGGGCCGGACGGCCGCGTCACCCACTTCGTCGGCGTCGTCACCGACGTGACCGGCCGGAAGCGCGACGAGGAGCGGCTCCGCGAGAGCGAGGAACGGCTCCGGCTGATGATCGAGAGCGTCCGAGACTACGCCATCTTCGCCATCGACCTCGAAGGCCGGGTGTCGAGCTGGAACAGCGGGGCCGAGCGGCTCTTCGGCTTCGCCGACTCGGCGATCCTCGGCCGCGAGGCCGCCGTCCTGTTCAGCCCGGAGGATCGGGCCGCCGACCTCCCCCGGCAGGAGCTGGCCCGCGCCGAGGCGACCGGGCGGGCGGACGACGAGCGCTGGTATCTCCGCCAGGACGGCTCCCGGTTCCTGGCCAACGCCATGGTCACGGCCGTCCGCGACCAGGACGGCACCCTCCTGGGCTACACCAAGGTCGCCCGCGACATCACCGAGCCGAAGCGAGTCTTCGCCGAATTGAGGGCCGCCAAGGAGGCCGCCGAGGTCGCCAACCGGGCCAAGAGTTCCTTCCTCGCCAACATGAGCCACGAGCTGCGGACCCCGCTCAACGCCATCATCGGCTACAGCGAGATGCTCGAAGAAGAGGCCAGGGACAACGGTTACGACGACTTCGTCCCCGACCTCGGCCGGATCCATTCGGCGGGCAAGCATCTCCTCGGCCTGATCAACGACGTCCTCGACCTCTCGAAGATCGAGGCCGGCCGGATGGACCTCTACCCCGAGACCTTCGACCTGGCCGAGATGATCCGGGGTGTCCTCGCCACGATCGAGCCGCTGGCCGAGAAGCGGAGCAACGCCCTCCTGGTCCAGGGCCTCGACGACCTCGGCGCGATGCACGCCGACCTGACCAAGGTCCGCCAGTCGCTTCTGAACCTCCTGAGCAACGCGGTCAAGTTCACCGAGCGCGGGACGATCACCCTCCGGGGGGCCCGCGAGCCCGGCCCGGCCGGCTCCGAGACGATCGTCCTTGAAGTCTCCGACAATGGCATCGGCATGAAGCCCGAGGAGCTCGCACGCCACTTCCGGCCCT
>JAJYDH010000459.1 GCA_021777685.1 Planctomycetota bacterium
CAGGTCGAACGGCAGTCGGTTGGTCTCGGCGAAGCCGCTGATGAGGAACAGCAGGAACCCCAGCGGCTGGACGAAGACGCCCCAGGTGTGCCGGTCCTGCCACTCGATGATCCGGGTCAGGTCGAGCGTCCCGGTGATCAGGATCATCCCCAGGATCGAGAGCCCCAGCGGGATCTCGTAGCTGATGAGCTGGGCGCTCGACCGGAGGCCGCCGAGGAACGAGTACTTACTGTTCGACGACCAGCCGGCCAGGATCACGCCGTAGACCGCCAGGCTGCCGATCGCCAGGATGTAGAGAATGCCGATGTCGACCGACGGGGCGATCTGGAAGTCGATCCGGTGGCCCTGGATGACGGGGGCCGAGGGGCCGACCGGGCCGAAGGGCACGACCGCGAAGCCGATCGTGGCCGCGATGATCGCGATCGCCGGGGCCAGGATGTAGACCGGCTTGGCGACGTAGCCCGGCGTGACGTCCTCCTTGAGGAGCATCTTGGCGCCGTCGACCAGCGGCTGGATCAGCCCGAACGGGCCGACCCGGTTCGGCCCGAGCCGGTCCTGCGCCCAGGCGGCGATCTTCCGCTCGACCAGGATCAGGTAGGCGACGGTCCCCTGGCTGATCCCCACCACGGCGAGGATCTTGACCATCACGATCACGAATTCCCAGAACTGGAACCAGGTCATCGGCCGATCGCCTTTCTCATGCCCACGTTGGACCCGTTATCTGCCCGAAAGGTTGCCTCAAGCATTCTTGCCGCCCTTCGGGCCCGGCTCGCCCGGCCGGTCCCCCTTGAGGTAACGGGGAATCTGCCAGGGGTCGTCGAACCGGCCGCCGGCCCCGACGAGTTCCGGGGCGGCCTGGCCGTTGGTCTGGCCGATCACGACGCCGAACTCGGGCAGGACGCCGCCGTCGGCCGCCGAGAACACGGGGATCGTCGAGGCGACCTCCGCGAGGATGTCCCTCGAGCGGGCGGGCCCGCCGGCCCGGCCCATCAGGACGGCGAAGATGTCCAGGTCGGGCAGCGAGCCGTCGCGAGGGGGCAGCGACGCCTCGGCGTACTGGAGCCGGCCGTCGGCGTTGACGTAGCAGCCGGCCTTCTCGGCGAAGGTGGCGCCGGCGAGGACCGCGTCGGCGAGCTGGGCCAGCGGGGTGACGAGCGTGTCCTGGACGACCAGGAACTTGACCCCGTCGCGGAGCGCCTTCGCCTCGGCCTCGGCCTCCCGGGCGTCGATCGCGTCCGACGTGAAGTAGAGGGCCTGGAACTCGCCCGACGTGACACGCTTGCTGATCGCGTCGAACGGGATCACCTCGCCCTGGAAGTGGGCCAGGACGGCCTCGACCCCCCGGCGGTTCGGGCACTTCTCGGCGTGGATCGTGAACGGCCGGGGGACGACGAACGAGGTGTCGCCGGTCCGCCCCTTGGTCTGGTCGGGGGTGAAGGTCCGGTCCTCGCCCCGGCTCGGGATCGGGCCGAGCGCCAGGACGTTCTCGGCGTTGAGCCCCTTGAGGTAGCTCGCCAGCAGGTACGCCTCCTCGACCGTCAGGAACGGCGAGACGACCGCCGCGACCTTGCCGCCATCGCGGGCGACCTGGCCGAGGGCCTGCGAGACGAACTTGAGGGCCTGGTCGATCGGCGTCGAGGCGAGGTTCCCGCCCGTCTTCGCGTAGGACGAGGTGAGCAGGCCGTCGTCATTGGCCGCCTTGTAGCTGGCCCGCCCCTCGTCGCAGATCCAGTAGTCGTTGACCAGCGGGTTGTTCCGGGGGGTGAACCGCCAGAGCCGCCCCTTGTTCTCCTCGGCCTTGACGTTGCAGCCGGTGGAGCAGCGGGTGCAGATGGCGTCGTGCTTGGAGAGGAACCAGGCCCGCTGCTTGTGGAGGAAGTCCTTGTCGAGCAGGGCGCCGACCGGGCAGAGATCGACGACGTTGCCGGCCAGCGGGTTGTCGACCGGGTGGCCGGGGAAGACGCCAATCTCGGCGTGATTGCCCCGCCGCATCACCTGCAACTCGCCGGTCTGGGTGATCTCGCGGGTGAACCGGACGCAGCGGGTGCACATGATGCACCGGTCCTGGTTCAACTGGATCTCGTCGGAGACGTCCTTCTTCGGGTTGATGACCCGTTCCTCGACGAACCGGTGGTTCGCCTGGCCGTACTCGTAGCTGTAGTCCTGGAGCCCGCACATCCCGGCCTGGTCGCAGACCGGGCAGTCGAGCGGGTGGTTGATCAGGAGATACTCCATGATCATCCGCTGGTGTTCCTTGACCTTGGCGCTGTCGGTGACGAGGACGGTGCCGTCCTTGGCCGGCGTCTGGCAGCCGGGGACGAGCTTCGGGATCATCTTGATCTCGCCCGTCTTGGCGTCCTTCTGCCCGACCTCGATCTCGCACATCCGGCAGTTGGCGACGACCGAGAGGGCGGGGTGCCAGCAGTAGTAGGGGATGTCGACCCCGGCCAGCTTGGCGGCCTGGATGGCGTTGAGCTTCTCGCCCTCGGGGAGTTCGTGGTCCTCGCCGTTGATGATGATCGTCGCCATCGGTGTTCCTTCGGGGACCTTCGGACTGACCTCGGGGGCTCAATTCGGGCGAAAGACTCGGGATCGTCGGGGCGGGATCAGGACCCGCCGGGCGACCGCAAGGCCGGCTGGGGGGCGGGGTAGACCCGGCCTCCCAGGGCGACCGGCTCGGCGACGGTCCCGGCGGCGATCGCCTTCTGGAGCGGCGTGACGAGCGGTTTGGAAGACTGGTTCTTCTTGATGTACTCTTCCAGCTCGGGCCGGAACTTGGCCAGGACGTTCTTGACCGGCCAGGCGGCGCCGTCGGCCAGCCCGCAGATCGTGGTCCCGGGGGTCAGGCCCATGTTGTTGGCCATCATGGTCAGGACGTCGAGGTCTTCGAGCCGGCCGCCTCCGGCCTTGATCCGCTTGAAGATCTTGTACATCCAGCCGGTCCCCTCGCGGCAGGGGGTGCACTGGCCGCAGCTCTCGTGGGCGAAGAACCGCGAGGTGTTGTAGAGGTAGTCGACCATGCTGGTCTGGTCGTCCATCACGGTGACGGCCGCCGTGCCCAGGCCGAGGCAGCCGGTCTTCTTGATGTCCTCGAAGTCGAGCTTCACGTCCATCTCGTCGGCCGACATCACGCCCATGCTGATCCCGCCGGGGACCGTCGCCTTGACCTTCCGGCCCTTCCAGACGCCGCCGGCGTGGTCCTCGATCAGCTCGCGGGTCGTGACGCCCAGCGGCAGCTCGACGCAGACCTGCTTGTTGACGTGGCCCGAGACGCAATACAGCTTCGGCCCGTAGCTCTTGGGAGTGCCGATCGACTTGAACCAGTCGGCCCCGCGCTCGATGATGTGCGGGACGCAGGCCAGGGTCTCGACGTTGTTGACGACCGTCGGCTTGCGGAAGGCCCCCTCAATGGCCGGGAACGGCGGCTTGATCCGCGGCCAGCCGCGCTTGCCCTCCAGGCTCTCGATCAGCCCGGTCTCCTCGCCGCAGATGTAGGCCCCGGCCCCCCGGTGGCAGTAGATCTCCAGGTCGAAGCCCGACCCGTAGATGTTCTTGCCCAGGTGCCCGGCCTCGCGGGCCTCGGCGATGGCCCGTTCCATGATCCGGAAGGCGTGGATGTACTCGAACCGGAGGTAGACGTAGGCGGTGGCCGCCTTCGTGGCGAAGCACGAGATCAGGATGCCTTCGATGAACTGGTGCGGGTCGCGCTCGATCAGGAGGCGGTTGTTGAACGTCGCCGGCTCGCTCTCGTCGCCGTTGACGCACATGAAGGTTTCCTGCCGATCTTTCGGGAGGAAGCTCCACTTCAAGCCGCAGGGGAACCCGGCGCCCCCTCGGCCGCGCAGCTCGGAGTCCTTGACGATCTGGACCACCTTGTCGGGATCCATCTCGGTGATCGCCTTGCGGGACGCCTGATAGCCACCGCGCGACTCGTAGGCCCGGAGGGTCTGGCTGTCGGGCACCGCGAAGTTTCGCGTCAGGACGGGTTCGAAAGCAGGCACAGTCTCGGCTCCGAAATAGACCCCGGGCGGACGATCTTCACCAGCCATGCGTCTTCAGGATCGGGTCGTAAGAGGCCCTGTGTTGCACGAGGAGACGCTCCTGTTCCGGGACGTCCTCGATGCCGGCGATGTCGCATGCCACGTAGAACGGCTCCGCATGATAAATCACGTCTCCGGCGATGCCGACGGGGGCCGATTCCGAGGCGAGGCGTGCCGAGCGTGCCCTCTGGATCGCCCCGAGCGGGTCGAAGCGATGAAACCGGATCAGACAATCCTCGACCACCAGCCAGAACGCATCTTTCGACGACGGGTCGATCAGTCTGACCGTCGATTGCCCGTGTGGCAGTGAGGATGCGGAGGCCATCAGATTAACACCTTCGCGGAAGCGTCGAGCACACCGGCCGCGGCCTGAGAATGGAAACTGATCTGGTCGCAATCGAGGAGGCAAAGCCTCTGCCTCCAGGAGGCGGTGACCGGCCCGATCACAATATCATACCAGCCCGGACGACTCTGGCCCCCTCCATGCGGCCTGGCGTGATCCGCCCCGCCCGATCGACAATGCGTCACGAGACTCCAGAAATCTTGGGAATCCGTGGTCCCACGCACAAACCAGAGGCTGTCGAGGCCGGCCAGATCCTCGCGGTGAACCGTGAATTGGAACACGATCGGATTCGCGGCCGCACCTTTGAGCTTGCTCTTCCGAGCCATCTCCCACGCCCAGGACTGCGCCTGTGTTAGAACCGTCGTCGTGTAAAACCCCTGGCCGAAATCGACGCTCGTACGTCCCACCATCACGCCGATCGCCGACATGATCGACGTGTACCAGTGTTGGATCGTGCCATGATACAAAATAATGTCCTGACTGCTCCAAGGCGGCGGACTCGGGAAAGCTGGGGATGTCGAGATCATCCGGGCCATCGATCGATGCACTCCTGCCGCATTCCTGTCGGTGGTTCAACGGCCCATGACCTCGGCCGTCAGCCTTCCGGCCTTGACGGCGTCGCCGGGCCGGCCGACGAGCCGAGGCCGTGGGTCGGGTCGACCGGGCCCTTCTTCAGCTCCTCGATCATGGCGTCGACCTTCTCCGGGGTGAGAGGCC